>JAYTMW010000615.1:0-7430 GCA_043728105.1 Saprospiraceae bacterium
AGGGTTTGCAGTATTGGGGTTGTGATGAATAAGTATTCTTAATTTAAAACGTATTAATTTAATAACCACATTTTTTAAATTTAATAAAAAATTTAATATGAAAAAGAAAATATCATTGCTATTGCTCTCATGTTATGTTTTCATAAGCGTCACGACTTCTACTGGTCATAATATTGGTGAAATCGCTGGTTTTGCCTCCAAATATGCTGAAGGCTGGGGTGCCCATGCCCTTATGGCCTGTTCAATGGCATTAAACTATGCTGGAGGATTGGCTGTAGCAGGTGTTTTTACAGCACCCGAAGGTGTAGCACTTTGTGTAATGGGAGGATAACTTAAATAAGGTATCCAAGAGTAATTACAAATTATTCCTGGATACCTTTCAAATTATTTTAAAATGCTAAGTTTCAGAGAACTTTCAATATTTGCAATGTTTACGGTTATATTGCTTTTAAGTGCTTATATAATTGAGGATGAAAAAGTTTCATTACAATTAGTTATTGCTTTACTTCTTATTATGAACAATCTCTCCTCATCAAGTTTCTTGGAGAAAAAAATAAGTGAAAACTGGATTTTTACAATTAATTCAGGTTTGCTATTGTTTGTGACGTATATTATTACAAAAATTGGTTTAATGACGATTTTACTTCCTAACAACGCATCTTTTAATGATGGTGCTAAATTTTTTTTGTTTAGCTCATCAATATTTGGAGTAATTTTCGGAACTTTATCACATTTTTTTATAACATACTTTGTTGGGTTACTTTTAGATTTAGAAAATTTCTTCTTAAAAGCGGTGAGGGCAATACTCAATTCGTATTTTATATTGATAATAGGGTATTTTATTGTAACAGTACTAAACATAGTGTTCCTTAAAGGTGAAGCCACCGATGTTAATAACAATATATTAATGAAAGCTAATAGGACAATATTAATTTCATCAGAATTATTGTCTATTCTACATATTTCTATTATATATCATGGTTTGGGGTTGTCAAGTTCAAAATCAATTAATTTGGTCTGTTTCACCAATTTAATTTTAGGTATTACATGTTGGCTGAAATATATTCTATGAAAAAATTAACTAAATATTACTTTTCTTTTTTTCAAAAAGAAAAAAATCTTTATTTTGTATTCTCTTTAGGATTTGCAATTGGTTTCTATTTATTTTATTTCACTATTTTAGAAAATACCAACCAAAATGAGAATTTGAAAGTAGTTGAATTCTCATTTGGATACATTCTAAAAACCAATTCAGGAGTTTTTCTAATTCTACTAATGGGGGTTTTATCAGTTGGTATATTAAACATATTCACTATTTTTATCAATGGTTTTATCGTGGGATTAGCTTTTAATGAATTCAGTAGTCAATTCGGACTGTTAAAGGCACTTTTAGCTTTTTTACCTCATGGAATTTTAGAAGTATTAGTATATGTAAGTTTGTCATCTCATATTATTTATATTTCAGAATTTTTCCTCCTTGATGTGCTGAATGATTTTAATTCTCCCTTATTTATGACACTTTTTAAAGCTAAGTCAATTTCACTCTTGTACATATTACTTATTATTGCAGCATTCATTGAGGTTTTTATCACTCCAATAATTTTAAATTAAAGTAAGATGAAAAATAAAAAAAAATATGTAACAGTTTCAATCATCCTCAATCTAACTATGGCGTTTCTACTATTAAGTAAAAATGACATGTTAGCTGATTTAGGTTTATGCTTTGTCTTTATAAATTTTTTTTACACAGTATTTATGATTTATAAGTTCAGAGAGCCTGAAACAGTATAAAATAATATTTTTATTTCTATAAAAGCCTCGCAAATATGTGAGGCTTTTCCATAAAAGTTATAACCGCTCGCCCACTCATTTCCAAGCAAAAAAAGGCTGACGAGGTTTTTAAAACCGATGTCTATTATGTGGGTCGTCTTCGACGAATATTACTATTTTTATGTATAAAAAATTGATAATCAATGATTTATGACAAAAATTTTAAAACACTGCGGGGGTCACTTATTTCCATTAAACTAAAATGAAGTATAAAAGTGAAAATCACAACAAAATCACAACTCAAAACCGCCTTCAAAACTTTCGACAAACTGATAGCCGAAATGGGCGAAGACATAGCCAAACAAGCCCAAGCCAAATCATTGGCAGAGGCGATTCAGCGTTACGAAAAGGAAAATATATCTTTTCCAATGCCCACAACTTTGGTCGGTATGATTGAATTAAAAATGTATGAAATGCGGCTAAAACAAAGAGATTTAGCCGAGCTTTTGGGCATCGAATCGTCTCGTGTATCCGAATACATGAATGGAAAAAGGAAGATTAACATAGATATTG
This sequence comes from Saprospiraceae bacterium, assembly GCA_043728105.1. Taxonomy (GTDB): domain Bacteria; phylum Bacteroidota; class Bacteroidia; order Chitinophagales; family Saprospiraceae; genus JAAFJT01. The sequence continues at coordinate 2,344 of JAYTMW010000615.1, forward strand.
CTAAGAAAATCCATGAAAAATTGGGGATAGACGGTAATTTTATCTTGAAAACAGTGTAGTTGTTGAGATTTTCAATACCCTTGATTTTAAAGCCAAAATACTGAGGGGGTGCTACTTTATTTTCTAATTCTCAATATCTTTCTATCTCTTTTATCATGTAAAACGGCAGATATGTAAGCTACTTGTAGCGCATCATCATAATCGTAATAAATGGTGTAAGGGAATTTTTTGAGTGGCGCACCTCTGAAACCTTCGGCACGTATAGCTGAGGCTTCGGGATTGTTAGAGATAAATTTCATGCGCTCATTCACGGCTTTTGAAAATCGTTGTTCGAGTCCAACACTTTGTGCTTCATACCAATCAAGGGCATCTTGCAAATCATCTAAGGCAGCTTTAAAAACATGGATTTTTACGCTCATACCCTATAATTTATTGGCTTTACGATTCACCAATATAGTTTGCGCTTCCTCCCAAGTATAAAAGGGTGCATCGGGTGCTTGCATAGCTTTTCTACGGTCACGCAAAATGACAGCATGCTCTTCCAATACGCTATCTTCTACTTCATCGTTTAGATTTTCAAGCGTAAACCGAATATTCAGACGCTTTAACACCTCTAAAACAAAATCACGTTCATGCGTATTTTTGGGTAATTCAATAGTAGCTATCATTTTTAATTAATTTTAAACAAAAATAAACCCTTATTTCCGATTCTTCAATGAAATATTAACATAACAATAAGCGAAGGACATTGAAAGGATACTAAAACAACTCATATACAAATACCTAAGCCGCTTTTTGAAAAGGAAGCGTAATTTTCATTTGTGCCAATAACTCAAACAATTCTTTTTCAAAAGCACTTTTTAAAGACACATCTTGCTCAATCATTAAATTTGAATCATTGTATTCTTTACGAAGGTCTATGGATTCGTTAAGATTTTTTATTAATCTCAACAACCGATTTATACGTTTTATTAGGACATCTTGTGATGCTTGAACTTCCATTTTTAATGATTTATTTGAACAAATCCTTTTCTAATATCATCACGGTCAAAACCATATATTTCACGCCATTTATTTTGTTGAAACAACGTCAAAAAATGCCGTTTATGAGTTTCTGAATAATCTGTTTCGTAATAAGCATCTATGCCTTGTTCTTTCAAATCATCTTTCAATAACATAAACTGATGTTCAAATTTACGATGAAAATCGAAATTTACAAAATTTACTAAATCAATATCTTTTGGAAATTCTTTTTGCGTCACATAACTACCGTCTATCCATTGTTTGAATTGACCAACACCCATTTCTTTGAGAAAATCCAAATATCCCAAATATGTATCAAATAATTTTTGACGATGGGTATTAAAAACAAAAATATCTTGAAACTGTTTTAAATCCATTTCAATAGGACGATATGGCTTCATATAACCATTTTCATCAAAGCGTACGTTCATAAATAGTTGTTTTCTCGTTATTTTAATCGTTTCTCAATACTATAATAATTTTAAACAAAATAAACCCTTATTTCTTATTCTTCAATGAAATGAGGTATAAATTATGAAAAAATTAAAATAAAATTCCAAAAATACTGAGGGGCCTCCCCAAACCAAAAGCCCTTTCCAAATGTTTAAAACCCAATTGTGATAAATACATCGTATTTTTGCAAAACAAAAAAGGAAAAGAAAAATGGAGATACAAAATGCGCCCTTAATAAACCGAGTCACCGAGAGTGGTTTAATCACTTTGAACTTAGAAGATTTTTTCCCAAAAGAAGAAGTCAAAGTTTTTGATATAAAAAACTACTTGTTCATGGAGCTTATATTGAAAGAAAAAGACTTCCGTGAAGCCTGTAAAGCCCACGATTGGGCGCAATACGACGGCAAACATTTGGTCATTGATTGCACCGCCGATGCCATCATTCCCGTGTGGGCGTATATGCTCGTCACCGCCTCCGCTGCGCCTTATGCACAAGAGATTTTTCAAGGCGATGTCGAAAATTTTTATAAAACGTATTACGGAAAAAAATTAGCGACTTTCGACGGTGCGCTCTACGAAGGCAAGCGAGTGGTCATAAAAGGTTGCTCCGATAAGCCAGTGCCACCCGCCGCTTATGTGGAATTGACGCATAAATTACAGCCCTTCGCCCAAAGCATTATGTATGGTGAGCCTTGCTCGACCGTACCTATTTTTAAACGCCCAAGAGTGATGCAAAATACTGAGGGGTAATGTCTTATAAATAACTATTTTAAAAATATGAAAGCCTTTAACGATTAATGTTTCGTTAAAGGCTTTTTTATTTTTGGAAAATTGAAATCTTACCCACAATATTGTCTCAATTTTTACAACCATATTTTAACAATTTAAAATCATAACTCAATGAAAAAATTTCTTTTCCTTTTTTTCAGTTTTTCAGTTTCTCAGTCCGTTTTTGCTCAAAAATTAGGTGTTGGTGTAAGAGCAAATGTACATTTTGCCTCACAATCGCTTCCAGCCGATGTTGCCAATTCCCTTTCTTCATTTGGTGGTCTCCAAAATATTATCGGCATTGGTATTGCCGTGCCTATTGAGATTAGCCTTACAGATATGTTCAGTATCCAACCTGAAATTATGTATCTACAAAAGGGAGCTAAACTTGCTATAGATGTTGCTGGTGTTGCAAAAATTGATGCAAGTCAAAAACTTAATTATTTGGAGGTTCCAGTTTTGTTAAAAGTGAATTTTCTAAAAGATGCTCCTTTGGGCATTAGTTTACTGGCAGGTCCCAGTTTTGGTTATGCTCTTAGCGGTACTAATGTCGTAACTGCCAGTGGTTCCAGCATTCCAGCGACGAATCAGACAACTGATGAAGACTTTAAGGATTTTGCCCGCTTTGAATTAGGCTTGCATGGCGGCATAAATTTGGGGTTTGCATTGGGTTCAGGAAAAATAATTCTTGACGCTCGTTATCTTTTCGGGCTAAGCAATTTAAGTAGTTCAGCGAACACTTCTGTTTCTATTCCAGGAACTACTCCAACAACTTCCACGACAAATGATAAAATTACAAATCGTGGATACAGTATTGGCTTAGGGTACATGATTTATTTCTAAAATTAAAATAGTTATACTACTGATTGTTATATTGTTAACTCATTGATTATCAACAAGTTAACAATATAACAATCGGTAGTTTAACTATTTTACACATCATACGTAATCTCCAATTCAGCCGAAGTTGGATGCGCTTGACAAGTCAAAATATAACCATTTGCCACTTCATCATCATCCAAAGCATAGCACGCTGTCATCTTCACAGAGCCTTTAATCACCTTCGCCATACACGTAGAACATGCGCCCGATGTGCAAGAATAAGGAGCTTCTTTTTTCATCGCAATCATCGTATCGAGAATCGTATCTTTCGCTTTCATCGTCGCTTCTATGCGCACGCTATTGAGGTGAACGATGAGTTTTGTTCCATCCACAACAACACCCGTTGACTTCGATTCAGCCGACGAATCGCTTGTAAAATGCTCGATATGGACGTTTTTCTTGTCAATTTCTAAGGCTTGCAGCGTATGTTGCACCGCATCAATCATACCACTCGGCCCACAAACGAAATATTCAGCCGCCTTTGTTCTTGACGGATTTTGATTCAAAAATGCCTCAATAGTGGCCTTATCAATGCGCCCCACTTTGCCTTCCCACGTGATTTTTCCTTTTGAAAATAAACCACTTAAACCACCACTTTTCTCTTTTTTCGGTTGACTCAAAACGTGTTCTACGGTCAATTGTCCCGCATATTTTTTAGTCAATTCATCCAATTGTTGCTTGAAAATAATGGTATCTTCACTTCGATTGCCATAGAGTAAATGCACCACCGAAGCGGGCTCTGATTCCAAAATGGTTTTCAAAATACTCATCAACGGCGTGATACCCGACCCTGCGCCGAACATAAAATACGTTTTGCGTTGCTCAATACTGAGGGGGGTAAAAAAACGTCCTTGCGGCGACATCACCGACACCAAATCACCAACTTTTACGTTAGAACACAGGTGATTCGACACTTTTCCCTTCGCCACTCGCTTAACAGAAACCGTCAAATCCGACTCCAATGGACTACTACTCATCGAATAAGCACGGCGTTCTTCCTTGCCGCCAATTTCAAATTTTAGGGTCAAATATTGCCCTTGCGTATATTGAAATGTCTCTTTTAATTCGTTTGGTACTTTGAAACTGACCGAAACAGCATCTTCCGTTTCTTGACTGACTTTTGAAACAGTTAGGTTGTGAAATTCAACACTCATATTTTTTTAGATGTTAGATTTTTAGAATTTATATTTAAGAACGCAAAGGTAGATAAGCGTCCTTTAAAAACTAAAATTTTAGCTTTTTGTTTAAAACTTTAAACACAGTGATTAGTTTTGTGTTTTTTAAAATAGCAAATTTTACCTTAACGTATTAAAAACCAATCACTTATGGAAGCATGGACGCAACCCGACACCTGGATTTCTTTTCTTACACTCTGTCTTCTCGAAATTGTTTTGGGCATTGACAACCTTATTTTCATCTCTATTCTGACCAATAAATTGCCGCAAGAGCAACAAGCCAAAGCCCGACAAATGGGTTTGAGTTTGGCTTTAATCATGCGGATTATTTTGCTGTTTTCTATCTCGTGGGTCATGGGTTTGAAAAGTGATTTGTTTACCGTTGTCAGCGTCGGTATATCGGGTCGAGATATGATTTTACTTACGGGCGGCTTATTTTTGGTCTATAAAAGTGTAAAAGAAATTCACGAAAAGGTCGAAAATGCGCACGAAACGGAGAAAGAATTGAAAAAAACGGTCGGTTTTAATGCCGTTATTCTTCAAATTCTCATTATTGATATGGTTTTTTCGCTCGATTCTGTGATTACGGCAGTCGGAATGGTGGATGATATTTCGGTGATGATTGCCGCCGTTATTGTCTCGATGATTATCATGTTTTTGTCTGCAAAATCTATCAGCGGCTTTGTGAATCGGCATCCTGCCGTCAAGATTCTGGCATTGTCTTTTTTGATTATGATAGGCGTGGCATTAATGGCAGAAGGGCTTGATTTCCACATTCCGAAGGGT
>JAYTMW010000616.1:0-1556 GCA_043728105.1 Saprospiraceae bacterium
GAAAAATACAGGCATGAACAAAACCGAAAAAGGAGCTGTCATTGGAGCTTCATCTGGTGCAGTTGTGGGTGCAATCATAGGCAATAAAAGCAAAAACACGGCTTTGGGAGCTATTTTAGGTGCCGTTGTGGGTGGTACGGTAGGCGTAGTCATTGGCAACAAAATGGATAAACAAGCTAAAAAAATTGAAGATGAATTGGGTAAAACAGCCAAAGTAGAACGGGTTGGCGAAGGCATAAAACTGACCTTCAATAGCCAATTATTATTCGATTTTGGCAAAGCCAATCTCATGGAATCTAACAAAGCGGATTTGCAAAAATTAGCTGAGACGTTGAAGGAATATCCGAATACCGATTTACTCATAGTGGGTCACACGGATGATGTAGGTTCTGACTCTTTCAACAAAACGCTGTCTGAGAAAAGAGCTTCTGCCGTTTCCAATCAACTTTCTTCTATGGGTGTTGGTGGCGATCGTCTTAAAATTGAAGGTAAAGGTGAAAGCATGCCCACTGCATCGAATGACAATGAAAGCGGACGCTCTCAAAATCGCCGTGTTGAGATAGCCATTTATGCCAATGAAAAAATGAAATCAGAGGCCATGCAAGAGACAAAGCAATAAAGGGAGTTATTGGTTATTGGTTATTGGTTATTAGTTATTAGTTATTAGTTATTAGTTATGTGTAAAAATTTGACTATCAATAAGTTGTGCGTAATTTGCAATTGTTTTGAATTCATTTTAAATCAAATATTGAATGAAAAAATCGAAAATAAATATAGTGGCTTTCACCATGATGATAGCCTTTTTAATGACCCCCTCAGTATTTCACGCTCAAATTAAGTTTGGTGTGCGATTCGGTCTCAACGCTTCAAATGTATCGTTTGAAAAATTACCCAATAGAAGTGAGCGATTTGGTTATCACATAGGAGCTTTTGCGGACGTTCCCATCGTCATAGATTTTTTGTCTATTCAACCTGAATTAAGCTATTCTGTAAAAGGTGCAGGCTATAAACCACTAACGGATCGCCAAACCTTGAACATGAATTACGTGGATTTTCTATTACCCGTGGCGTTCAAGTTAACGATTTTTGATTTGCAAGTAGGGCCATTTGCCTCTTATTTAATATCGTCACCTGATTACGCTGTGTACAACGAAATCAAAGTCATTACCGACGCATATAAGACAATTGATGTGGGTTTGACGGCAGGAATAAGCGTAAATATCAATAAATTATTGGTCGGTATCCGCTACAATCAAGGCTTTGTGAATGTTACAAAAGATAGCTCAAAACCTTATTTAGGCGATGGTAAAAACTCCCTTGGACAAGTGTCCGTAGGCTATAAATTTTAATAAAGTTGGTTAATCTTTTATAGTGACTGGTAACGGAAGAAAGAGCTTTCTTTCTTCCGCTTATTGGTTTTTTGTAGCGGCGGATTTATCCGCCGATAAGCGTAAATAATTGATAAGGGAATTTGTAAAAAATAACATACCCACTATGTATTTGAAATTAGCGACAACTTGCGTCAAGTTTCAAACTTGACGCAAGTTATTGAGTGA
>JAYTMW010000617.1:0-22481 GCA_043728105.1 Saprospiraceae bacterium
CAAGGTATAGACATTTTGCTTGAAGGTGAAAAGATAAAATCTGAAATCTTTAATTTTGAACATGATTTGTGGTCATATTAAAGACAATGAAAACCTAAAAAAAGGTCTGAACTTAATTGTTCAGACCTTTTTTTATTGTAAAAAAAACTCATTTTGAAATAACTTTGATTGTGTGAAAATATTTTTGCTAACCTTTACATTGTTAATAATTGGTATCGTACCTTTAATTTTTATAAAATATACAAAATCATAATGATAGAAACATCCAGATTGAAGTTGATACCTTTTGAAGAGGCACATTTTCAGGCTATCATGCACAAAGATTTCTTTGAATTAGGAGAGTTGTTAAAAGTTAAAACACCTAATCAATGGACTACATTTCCAGATATGGATGATGCGCTTCCTTTTTTTTACGATAATTTTATTTTGAATGGAACAACGTGGGGCAGTTTTTTTACAACTCATAAAACAGATAGTGTGTTATTAGGCACTTGTGGTTTCAAAGGGAGTCCAGATACTGAGGGGATGGTCGAAATTGGATATGAAATAGAAAAATCGTATCGCAATCAAGGATTAGCGACCGAAGTAGCACAAGGATTGATAGATTATGCTTACAAAAGTGAAGATGTAAAGAAAGTGTGGGCGCATACATTGGCTTCTGAAAACCCTTCCGTAAACGTGCTGAGGAAATTAGGTTTTCAAAAAATAGGCAACTTCCATGAACCTTCTGATGGAGATTTGTGGCGTTGGGAAATATTGAAAAGTTAGAAAATCAAATAATATTTTTACAAAATCAATTATGACTTTTTCATCAAAATTAGTTGAAGATGCGGTAAATGCTTTTGCATCGCTCCCAGGCATCGGACGGAAAACTGCTTTGCGTTTAGTATTACATTTAGTGAAGCAACCACTTGAAAATACTGAGGGGTTCACAAATCCTCTATTGCAAATGCGGGCTAACATCAAAACCTGCGGCACTTGTCATAACATTGCTGACGCAGATTTGTGTAGTGTTTGCTCCGACATCAAGCGTGACCGTTCTGTGGCGATGGTCGTGGAGGGCATCCGTGACGTGATGGCAATTGAAGAAACGGGTCAATTCAGAGGTTTATATCACGTTTTAGGCGGCGTAATTTCTCCTATCGAAGGCATTGGGCCAAATGAATTGAACATTGATTCTCTTATGGACAGAGTATCACAGGGTGAAGTTAAGGAAATAATTATGGCAGTCTCTCCTAATGTAGAAGGCGATACCACTATTTATTATATTTCAAAAAAACTTTCTATGTACAATATTAAAATTTCAACATTGGCAAGAGGTATCAGCTTTGGTGGAGAGTTAGAATACGCTGATGAAGTGACCCTTGGTCGTTCAATCGTACAGCGAATTCCTTATAAAATGAACAATGAGGAGTAATATCAACAAAAATAAATAAATACGATATTCAGATTGTAGAATTTTTGCAAGTTTTTAAATGACTTTTTAAACAGAAGTTGTCGCTTTGTGTTTTTCATACATTATCTTTGATGCCTAATTGGATGGTTATATTATTTTGATTGATTTTTATAACATAAAACTTTGATTTTCAATGTTTTGTACTTTTATGAAAATAAATCTTTAGATTATTTCTACTCTTAATATTCCAATAATCTACAAATTTTAAGTTAAAATTAAAGAATAGAAAATGGCTGAGTTAATTTTAATGCCGCGTTTAAGCGACTCAATGGAAGAAGGAGAAATCGTAGGATGGCATAAGAAAGTGGGAGATGCTGTAGAAAAAGGCGATTTATTAGCTGAAATCAATTCTGATAAAGCAACAATGGATTTCGAAAGCCCCAAAAAAGGGATTTTGCTTTTTATAGGTGTTCCTGAAGGCGGCAAATTAGTAGTAGGAGCACCCATTGCAGTGATAGGAGAGAAGGGAGAGGCTTTTGAGCATTTATTGGGTGGTGCAGCTGCCCCAGCGGCGAGTAGTGTTACGACTCAACAAGTACCAGTTCCTCAGGTTTCAGTGGTTTCCACATCTGCTGTCTCCTCATTATCTACAACTGCGGCGGTTGAAACACATGATCAAAATCGTATTTTTGCTTCACCTTTGGCAAAAGAAATAGCGAAATCAGTAGGTATTTCTATAGAAAACCTGCAAGGAACGGGTGATAACGGAAGAATTGTTAAAAGGGATGTGGAGAATGCTATGTCTAAGGGTGTTTCAGTACCTGCCCAAGCAAAGTCTGTTGTTAATGAAGCACCTAAAGTTCCCCCCTCAGTATCTAATAGTTTTGGAGCTGATGGACATGATGATTTGCCTTTGTCTGGAATGCGAAAGACAATTGCAAAACGATTAAGTGAAAGTATGTTTACTGCGCCTCATTTCTATTTGACAATGGAAATTAACATGGACAAAGCAGTAGAAGTTCGCCCTAAATTAAATGAAATAGCTGCGCCAATAAAAATTTCTTACAATGATTTGGTAGTAAAAGCAGTTGCTGCGGCCTTAAAAAAGCACCCTGTTATTAATTCTTCATGGATGGGTGATTTCATTCGTCAAAATCATAGTATTAATATTGGTGTAGCTGTTGCAGTAGGTCAAGCTCTTTTTGTTCCAGTCATTCGTCATGCTGACATGAAAGCATTGGGTCAGATTAGTTCAGAAATTCGTGAATTAGCGGGCAAAGCAAAAGAGGGGAAATTGCAATTACCAGAAATGCAAGGCAATACCTTTACAATTTCAAATTTAGGCATGTTTGATATAGAAGAGTTTACCGCTATTATAAATGCCCCCGACTCTTGCATTTTAGCCATTGGTTCGATTATCCAAAAACCAATCGTTAAAAATGGTGAAATTGTTATAGGTAATATCATGAAAGTAACACTTTCATGTGATCACCGTGTAGTAGATGGCGCTACGGGTGCTCAGTTCCTTCAAACTTTTAAGAGTATTTTGGAAGATCCGATTCGCCTTTTAGTTTAAAGAAATTTTATTTGATACAATCAAAAAGCCGTTGGAACATGTTCAACGGCTTTTTTGTTTTTATATTAAGTAGTTGAATAAAAAACAAACGCTTTTTAGAAACTTCATAATTCATTGATTCTCAACTACTTCGATATTAGGTATTCCGTGTTTTTTATTCGATATTCACTTATGTTCTATTCATTCCATTTATTTCTGATTTATTTTCTTTGACAAATTATCAAATTAAAAGACAACATGAAAAAAACAATAGTATTAGGAGCTTCGCCAAATTCTGAGAGGTATGCTTTTAAAGCGACCCAAAAATTAAAATATTACGGCCACGAAGTTATTCCAATGGGCATCAAAAAAGGAGAAATTGAAGGTATTACCATTCAAAATGAAACTCCTCAGTATGAAGCTATTGATACAGTTACGCTCTATTTGAATGCGGAGAATCAAAAGCCTTATTATGATTATATACTTTCATTAAATCCCAAAAGGATTATTTTTAATCCAGGAACTGAAAATTCTGAACTAATGAGAATGGCAAAAGAGAAAGGAATAGAATCCGAGATAGCTTGCACGCTTGTTTTACTTTCATTAGGCGATTATTAGAGAGGTCCCTCAGTATATAAAAGAGAAAAGGCTTCCGATTGGAAGCCTTTTCTTAATACAGTTCTTAATTTCTTTATCCAAATTAATAACCTGCGCTCTTATTACCTTTATAAGATTTTTTCTTCATACCTGTTGCAGGAGCACCCATTTCAGATTCACCTTTTGCAACTTTGAATTCAACACGGCGATTCATGTAACTGTTTCCACTTGAAGGAACTAAGGTAGTGCTTTCTCCACCGTAATTCAATACCAATCGGCTACGATCAATACCAAATTTATTAACCAATACATCAATTGCATTGTTTGCACGACGATAAGAAAGACCTTGATTGTAACCATCAGAAGATAACTTATCAGTATGACCTTCAACAACTACATTTACACCTGGGTTGCTCTTCATTACCGAAGCAACAGCTGCAAGACTACCATACTCAGATTGCTTGATATTTGCTTTATCAAGATCGAAGTGAATCATTGGTAAGAACCAATCAGCCATGCCGCCACTAAATTTACCTTTAGGTTCAGTAGCATCTCTTTTAGCCAATTTCGCATCAACGATACGATCAACATCAGCTTCAGTTACAAAAACTGTCTTAGGAACTTGTGCAACACCAGTTGTTTTGTCAATTGGGAATCCGATAGGAGAGAATGGCTCTTTATCTTTATAGTCAGCCAAACCATCTGTATCACTGTCAAGTGCAATACCACGTGTATCAACACGAGCACCAGCAGGAGTGTCTTTCTCTTGATCAACAACATCAATAACGCCATCGCCGTCAGTGTCAGTTGGGTCATAGATTGCACGCTTAGTCAAATCAGCAATATTTGCATTGATTTGTTCAGCAGGGTTAGTCCACCAAAGAGGCATAGACTTAGTACCTTTAGCACCACCACCTACGTTGAAACCAAGACGTACATTCAAGAAAGAAGGAATGTCTTTTTGGTCACGGATAACACCATCTACATAATCATCAAAAGAACCAAGTCCCATGATAACTTTGTACTCGATACCCAAACTTGCTTTGTCACTCAAGCGGAAGCCTAAACCAGCACCACCTTGAGCTTGACCCCAATAACCATAAGTTCTGTTAGGGAATGCTACTTTTTGTGCGTCAAGAATTTCTTTGCCGCCTTTGAGCGTTAAATTAGTAGTCATTTTACCATAACCGCCTCCTAAGAAGAAATAAGGGTTAATGGTTCTTTTGCCTGATTCAAAACGAATTGAACCCAAGCTGAGAATGGCATCAATTTCACCATTGAAAATGGTAGAATTAAATTTGTCAATGACTTTGTCGGTATTGCCATCTCTGAAAGTGTTGTAAGGTGCATTGTTCTTACCATTAGGTGTGTAATAGTTAACACTTGCTCTTACGGAGAAAACGTGGTCAAGAGCCTTTCTTACGTAAAGACCTACACCAAGACCTGGTGATACTTCATTGTTTGCATCGGCTTGCGTAAACACAGCGCCTGCAGACAGACCAAGCTCCCATTGGTCATTCGGTAATAATTTGTATTTACCGGTTTCGGGAGCTTTTTGAGCGTTTGCGCTTATCGCTGCGCCCATTAAAAAGACGAAAATTAATTTCCTTGTCATAGGGTTGAAACTTTGATGATTAGATTAGATTAAAAATTAAGTATCTAAAAATTATAGAATGTATAATTCCTTGATTCAATGTGCAAAAGTATTTCGTTTTATTTGATGTCACAAATTTTTTTACACAAATTTACTTTTACTTTTCTTTATTGACCGCAAACATAGAATGATTTATGTAATATTTTCAATATTTAAAGATATTTTTTTGTAATAAAAAAAGTTTTTGTTTAAATTGTATCTTCCTTGTATGTTTTTTAATGCACTTTTATTGTGACATCAAATATCTAAATTTTACTGATAAACAGTATAATTTCTGAAACATTTTTTTCAAAAAACTATGTTTTATTTATTTAGAACCAATTTTTAGGAATTGGTCACATCTTTTTATTAGATTAAAATATTTTTTGATTACCTAAATCCCAAAAAAGAATGTTAAAAATGTGCTTTGTTTATAATATTTATTTTTTTTGTAAAATGATGAATTTATTACGTTAAGATATTTGATTTAGTTACTTATGAAACTGTTTAATTTACAAAATATCGTAATTTAATTGCTTTTACTCAAAATTATCTTTGATTAATATATTTTAAATCAAAAAAAATTCTAAATCAATTATTTTGTAATTTGATTACTTTAATTTTTTTTATTCAATCAAGTTCTTCAAAATTTAAATTTTATTTAAAAATTCTTGCCATCAAAAATCTCGAATTTGTTACTTTTACGTAAATTTTATCAAAAGCTGAATTTTTAACTTAGATAGAACCTAAAAATTAGAACTGACAATTCGTTATAAACTAAAACGATGAACGATATTCAAGAAATAATAGAATCAGGTAAGCTCGAATTATACGTTCTTAACGTTTTACCAAGCGAAGACGTTGCCCTCATTGAGTCGTATTTTAATGCCTATCCTCAGATTCGTCACGAGATTGAAGAGATTCAAGCCACTTTGCAGCTTTATGCGAAGGCTCATTACGTAACGCCTAATGCGTTGTTGAAAAGTAAAATTATGGATTCAATGGACAAAAATAATATTCCTCCTGACACTAAACCTAATAATAATTTTGAAAAGGTATTATCTCCAAAACGCAACCCCCTCAGTATTTTAGCAAATATTTTGCCTTGGGTTGCAGCGGCAGCTTTGGCGGGTGCCTCTTTCTTCTATTTTAATAAAAATCAAGAATCAATAAAAGCCTTGGAGGAATGTAAAAAGGCGACGCAACAAATGGATAAACACCAAAAAGTTATCATTGCGCTCCAACAAAAAATTGATGTTATCACCAGCCCGACCACAAAGTCCATTGAGTTAAAGGGTTTAGAATCTTCGCCAAAAGCCAAAGTCACAATTTATTGGAATAGCATGCGTGAAGCGACTTACCTCGTTATTAATAATCTTCCGACACCCGAGCCTAACAAGCAATATCAGCTTTGGGCAATCGTGGATAAAAAACCTGTGGATGCAGGTGTGTTTAAACATGATTTGGCGGACGTGCAAACGATGAAAGCCTTTGAAAAAGCTGAAGCATTTGCCGTGACGCTTGAGCCTTTGGGAGGCAGTGAAAGCCCGACACTTGATAAAATGATTGTTTTGGGGACGCTTTAAATTTTTATGTATGAATAATGTTTTCGAATGCTTATTTAATTGGAAATGAATAGTTTACAAATTCGTGAAAAAAATATGCTGTTTCCACCCTTAAAAATTGAGATTTAACAATGCTTTCGGCATTATGTTTGCTGACATTAAAGTGACAAATCAATTCATCAATTATCCTATTTTAGAGGAATTGTAGTTTAACACGCCACATCCAAGAAAACCTTATAATTTTCGCTATCTTAACAACAGCGTACTTTGGAACAATTACAATTTTAACTGAAACATTTTACTACATGACAACTTCTGTTCTCAATCTTACAAAGCAAAGCAAAGCAAAGCAAAGCAAAGCAAAGCAGAGCAAATTTAACATTTTTATCTTCTTCAACGGCATATCATGCCCTCTTTTTTCCGTTAATTTCCGATTATTTTTCACAAAATTCTTCGTACAAAATATCTCCTTAGCGTGTGTCACATAGCTTGGACTCGTGTGCTTTGGAGGCATTTTATTGTTTATGAAAAATACTTATTAGGTGTTTTTTCATAGATTTCACCATGCCACCTTAGTTTGTCCGAATACCTTTTCCATTCAAAATTTATTTGATTGATGCCGCTTTTGTTAACCTGTTTTTGTCATGCCATAGTGTGACGTAAGCCACCTTTTTGTCTATTCTCAAGAACTTTAACATTTATTTTTTAATAATTTAAACTTTTTAACAATGAAGTATTTTATTGCTTTTTTAGTGTTCATTGCCATTCATTCCAATTCATTCGGGCAATGTAATAACATTCATTTCACCTACAATGATGCAGGGAATCGAGTGCAACGCAAACAGGTTTCGGTTAGTTGTTTGACTAACGACGAAGAAAACAATCCAGAGTTTGCTTTAAAAATTTTGAAACCGCTTTCTAACAATAAGCCTTCAACAAAAATGGACATGAAGGCTTACCCAAATCCGAATAACGGGCATTTTGATGTGGTTTTAAGTTCATTACAAGAAAGCACGGTTTTAGAGCTTTATGACATGACAGGTCGCAAAGTGCATAGCCAGACTGCGAAGTCAGAAAACAATCAAATTGATGTATCATCCTTAAATACAGGTGCTTATATTTTGATTGGTAGAACTACCGATAATGCCATCGGAAGATTAAAAGTGGTCATCGAATAAAGATTTTCGAAGTTTCAAAACAATTTTTTAAATTAAAATTTACAACATAATATGAAGAAGATTTATAGCATTATTATGGCATTAATGGCTTTTATGACAATATTAAAAGCGCAAAACGTTCAGTATTTGCCGTTATATACGGATCAAAATTTTACTAAAACAATCGATGCTAATTTACCCGTTGGTAAGACAGAAGGTAGCTTGAATGTAACACCTACAGGTTCAGCAACATACACAATTCCAATCGTGTTAGCACCTGGTACTAAGGGAATGAATCCTTCCGTATCCATTAGTTATAACAGTCAAGGCAGTAATGGAAATATGGGAATGGGCTGGAATCTTTCATGTGGTTTATCCACCATTAGTCGAACTGGTAAAAACCTACATATTGACAATGAAGTAACTGCAATTAGAACTGATCTTGGTGGACTATTTGCACTTGATGGTAACCGACTTGTTCAAAATTCAGAAGGGAGTTGGAGTACTAAAATAGAAACTTTTTCGAAGATAACGCAATTTGGAAGCAACTCAGCGAATCCTGATTGGTTTAAAGTAGAAGGCAAAAATGGACTGACTTATGAATATGGCAATACTCTGGACTCGAAACTTTCAGATATCTTTTGGTATCTTAACAAAGTTTATGACCAATACGGTAACTATATGGAATATATTTATGAATCGAATGGTGGAGAAAAACGCATAAAAGAGATTAAATATACAGGAAATTCGAGTGTTGGACTATCTCCATATAATAGTGTTAAATTTAATTATCAAAATAAAACGGATAAAATAACACAGTATATTGGTGGAGTAGCAGTTGAATCAAATTCTTTGTTAACTGAAATTATTTGTACATCAGAAACAGGTCTAATAAGTCCGAGCGAACGCCAAGTCAGAAAATATACTTTCAATTATGGCTTTGACGACATTCATACTTTCTTGCGTGAAGTAGTTGAATATGGTAGTGTTAACTACAATCAGCTCAATTCAACTATTTTTAAGTATGGAACACCAACAATTAGTATGCAAACAGTAAGTTCACAAGGATTTATTGGCAAAATAATTGGCACAGGTGATTTTAACGGTGATGGATTAAAGGATATTTTAACGGGTGAATATTGGGATATAGATGGAACTGAAAGTCTTAAAAAGATTTATGTTTATCGAAAAAATGTAACTGATGGTATGTTTACTTTATCTTATTCCAAAGACATAACGACTCAATTCATTAGAGAATATTACAAATATGTTTTTACAACTATAGACGATTCTAATGGAGATGGTCGTGATGACATAATTGTATATGGTAAAAGTATATATAATAGAATTAAGAATAGGGATGAAGTTAGCTATAGTTTCGGGGTATATCTACCTAACAGTGATGCTACTGATTTCTCTAATGAGAAAATATATACTATGGATTCAGGTACTACAAGTAGTAATATCAAATTTGGTACAACTCCAGAAAATTCAGGAGCTATTTTTTTGCAGTTAGGCGATTTTAATGGTGATGGTCGAGGTGATTTTATCAATTTGTTTGGCCAATCAATGTTTAGTTCTGGTTCAAATGTAGGAATCACTGCCGTTTTATTTAATTTATACAAAAACTCTGAACAAGATTATACATCTAATTTTAGTATAATTAATATACCTTACGGAAACGGCGCAAAAGATTGGGCAAATGCCAAGAGACTTCAAGTACTTGACTTTGATGGCGATGGTAAAACAGATTTAATGGTTTCAACATCAACCACAAGAAAAATTTATACTTTTAGAACATACTCAATACCAACATTCCCTTATACAGAAACACTTGCCGAGGAAATTTATTCTGCCTCAATCAGTTTTAATGCAAGTTCTGATTTCAAATTAGGTGATTTTAACGGCGATGGCAAAACTGATTTATTAGGAATTGATAATACCAACATATTTACGCTTACCTCAACGGGTAAGGTGTTTTTAAGAAAAGATAATGTAATACCTTATAGTATAAATCTTAATATTGGAGATTTTAATGGTGATGGATTGGGTGATATTTACACATCAAACAATCAAAGAATTTATAACCCTAATACGAATCAATGGGAATATTCAATGGGTCAAAGGTTATTTTTTAGTAACGGTAATGAGTTCGTTGTTAAAGGATTTACTTCAGGTTTTACTTCAGACCTTACTGTAACTTTAAGTGATTTTAATGGAGATGGTAAAACAGATGTTCTCTCTCATGGGTTTGGTAACTATCTGTACTCTTTCAACCCTTTGACCAAAAACAACGCTCTTGAAAAAGTGACTGATGGTTTTAACTCCACATCAACCATTAGTTATAAATACTTAACTGAGGGCAGCTCTATTTATACAAAAAATATAGCATCATTCTATCCCGTTAATGTTATTCAAGCACCCATAATGGTTGTTTCATCTGTCACTACGCCTGATGGTATTGGTGGTGTTTCGACAGCTACCTATAAATACGAAAATGCAAAATTGCATAGAGCTGGCGTGGGCTTTTTAGGATTTACGACCTTCCAACAAGATAACATCATTCAGGATGGCAGGTCTATTACCGAGTTTGAAGTCTTAACCCCTCAGTATTTGACGGCTGTGAAGAAACAAACGACTAAGCAAATCTCAAACAATACAATTTTATCAGAATTAACCAATACCAATAATGTAACAATTAATGGAAATCGTTATTGGCAAAAAACACAAGGTTACGAAGATAAAAACCTCTTGACGGGTGCTACAAAAGGGGTGTGGAGATCTTTTGATGCCAATGGAAATGTTACCGATGAATCTTATGATATAGTTGGCGTAGAACAAGGTACTACCTCAATGGGTAATTTTAATACTTTTGGTCAACCTGGCTATGTGTTTTCATATAAAAAAAGGTTAGGAAACGCAAATTTGGATTACATATGGAGTAGTAAAAGTTATGATGCTAAAGGTGCTTTGAACTGGGAAACATTTGATCAATATGATTACAGCATTGGGTGGCAAAACACAACTACTACATATTACGATTATTACCAAAGTGTAGGACTGCCAAAATCCACAACAGTTGCTTCTACTGGTTTGCCTACTAAAACAACTACTATAAATACGTATGACAACAAATGGCGTTTTGCAACAAAAATGACCAATCCGTTGGGTCAATCTTCTGAGAAAACATATGATGCTCGTTGGGGTACTGTGTTGACGGAAACCTTATATGCTGAAACAGGCGTTACAGGACTTATGACAACCAATTATTATGATGTTTTTGGAAGGCTAATTTCAACGGTTACGCCTCAAGGCATAAATATCACAAAACAATATCTCTGGTATTATGCTCATCTAAACTTACCAAAAAAATATGAAATAGTAACTACAATACCAGGCCATCCCTCAACTTGGGATGGTTATGATATTTTTAATCGTCAGTGGCGAGCAACTACTGAAAATTACGGAAGCCCGACTACTCGTTGGACATATTCTTATTCAGTAAAAGAGTTTGATAATAGAGGTAATGTGGTAAAACAATCTACGCCTGTTAATGGAGATAGATTTTCCATTGATGTTGAATATACAACATTCCAATTTGATGCTTTGAATCGTTTAACGTCATCAAATAATCCTTCTATTGGAACAACTTCTTACAGTTATGCTTACAACGTAGGAAAAACAACTGTAACAATGACAAATCCTAAAGGTCAAGTGTCGTTAAACACAACCGATGCAACGGGTAAAGTTGTTTCCACAACTGATTACGGTGGCACGCTTAACTTTGAGTATGACAACAAAGGCAATCAAACTGCCGTCAAGTTAAGCAGTGTCGTTTTAACGTCTATGACTTATGATTATCGTGGTAATCAAACTTCCTTGACTGATAAAAATGCAGGCACGACGCAATATCGTTACAATGCTTACGGTGAGTTGGAATGGCAAAAGGATGTGATGAATACCGAATACAACATGACCTATGACATCATGGGCAGGTTAAAAACACGTTATTCTGCAATTGAAGGTTTGACAACCAATGACTATGTGATGGCGGGTAATGGTCTCAATCAAATTCAAAAAGTAACGGGTATCAATGGCATTAATCAAGAATACTTGTATGATGCTTGGCATAGAATAAGCCAAACCAAAGAAACCATTGACGGTACGGTTTACACCAAAAGTTTTACTTATAACGCTTACAATGACATTGAAACCACTACTTATCCTTCAGGTTTAGTGATTAAAAACAGCTATTCAAATGATGGATTCCTTTTTAAAGTGGAGCAAAACAATGGTCAAGTACTGTTTGATGGCACTAATGGTACCATGAATGGTTATGGCAATTGGGAAAATTACAAATTGGGTAATAATGCTACTTCAAACATCCAATATGACCATTGGGCTATGCCCAGAAACATCAATGCTGGAGTTAATGGCTCAATACAGAATCTATCGCTTGATTGGGAATTATCCACTGGAAATTTAAATTATAGAGAAGATTTAAGGAGAGGCAGAAAAGAAATATTCACTTATGACCCTCAAAATCGTTTAAATACGGCTCAAGTGGTTGGCTTGCCCCAGCAATCTTATGTCATTGCAGATAATGGTAACATTACCTCAAAAACGGGTGTTGGTACTTACTTTTATCATCCGAATAAAATTCACGCCGTTGAAGATATAAAAAATTCACAAGGCGTTGTGTCGATAGTTCCTTCAATGCAGCAGGATATTATCTACACCAAATTTCATCGTGTAGAGAAAATTACTGAGGGGGTTAACGAATTGAGCTTTACTTATGCCTCTGATTATGAACGTCGTAAAACTGTCTTGAAACAAAATAATGCGATCGTGAATACCCGTTATTTCATGGGCGACTATGAGATTGACATTAAAAATGGTGTTACAAGACACATTCATTACATCGGTGGAGGTGACGGTCTGTGTGCTATTGTGGTGAAAGAAGGCATTGCTGATTTCAATTTCTTTTTCACCTACAAAGATCATTTAGGCTCAATTTTGACCGTTACGGATAAATTTGGTGGTATTGTAGCCGAACAAAATTTTGATGCTTGGGGCAGAAAGCGTAACTTTGCCACGTGGGATTACACAGGTGTACAATCTGTGCCCGAATGGTTATACAGAGGTTTTACGGGTCATGAGCATTTAGCCGAGTTTGGGTTAATCAATATGAACGCCCGTTTGTATGACCCGATTTTGGGGCGGATGTTGAGTCCTGATAATTTAATAGGTGGAGGTGGCACTCAAGGATTTAATCGTTATTCTTATGCGAATAATAATCCTTTGAAGTTCGTTGACCCTGACGGGAATAACCCACTCTTGATAGCAATGGCTATTTACGGGGGAGTAAATTTGATTGGCGATGCTATTGGAGGTAAAATTAATAATTTTGACGATGGTTTAAAATCATTCGGATTGGGTGCAGTGCAAGGAGCCCTAGTTTTTGCATCAGGTGGAGCAGCCACCCCATTGGGAGCTTTGGGTTCAGCCGTAGCTTCTCAATTGCCTGGGCTTAATATTCCAATTGGTGAAAATTTTACCATATCATTGTCGCCTTCCATTGTAACGGGCAGTGGTTTCGGGCTCGGTGTTAATGTAGGGGCATCGTTCAATTCACCTTATGGAAGTATTGGTTTTTCTTTAGGGTTTACTCGATATTTTGAACATTTTGCATCAGGTACATCATTCTTGGAAGAACGTTTTGGCTATGGTTATATGTTGGGCGGAAAGGATTTTAGATTTGGTTTAAGCACCTCCAATTTTTCGGGAGGTGGTTTCAATCAAAGGACAGGAAGCCTTAATTTTGCGGGAGATCAGTTGGGTGGTTGGTCATTGAGCTATGAAAATGATGGCGTGCCATTTGGAAAGAATGCCCTCGGTAATGGCTCTAACCCTCAAACAGATAGGTACCGAACAGCCGCAGTACGTGGTAGTGTAGGGGATTTCTCATTTGGATTTAATATTTTTACAGGTGATAGAGATTTGTCTAAAAGTGCAGAAGGAAAGCCAACCGCTGGATATCCTTATGGTATGGTGCAAAATGCTTCAATTAATGATTATAAATTTGCAGGGTTATATGCGGGAATCGGTAACTATCGAATTGGTTGGAATCATCATAAAATTGGGCATACTATTCAAAATAAAGGGGCACATTCTACCCACAAAATTTTTGGTATGACAATTTTAAAAGGACAGAACTGGATACCCTGGAATAATAATGCAACATCTTATCCCAATAAAGCATTTGGCGGTTATTATTCAAAAAACCCTTATACAAACTGGTAAAAAGTATTATTATGAATAAGTTATTGACTTCGATTTTATTGTTGTTACTATTTATTAATGCTTGTTCTTTACCTAAATTGGGTATCATTAAAGAAACGTTAATAGGTGAACCTTTCAAACTTCAAGGGTTTTATTATAGAAAAACTGACTATAATAGTTTTGTCTTTTATAAAAACGGTGTGGTGACTGGTGGATTAATATCCTCACCCAAACGTAGAAATATTGATAGTCTTACTGAGGAGTGGGCAAATAAAGAACGGTATAAATACAATTACAATTTTGTTTCAGCTTGGGGTTTATTCAAGGTGAAAGATGATAGTATTAAAATTCGGAAATGGGGGCATATATATTACGATGAATATAGTGTTAATAAAATATCTGGTACGATAGTTAATGACTCAACTCTATATCTAAAATACAAAGGGGAGAATATTGATACCTTTTATTTTCATTATTTAGCGATTAAACCCGATAGTACGAATCAATTTATCAAATAAATCACCTCCCTCAGTATCAAGCCCTAAAAAGCAAAAATACTGAGGGGTCTTTTAAAAATCAAAAACCACGCACCACAAAGCATGAGAAGCATCATATTTTTTACACTATTATTTTCCCTTTTTCTAACGCCTAAAAAAATTGAAGCGCAATCATTTTTCACTTGCAACGAAAATGGAGAAATCGGCAAAATGAATGTTGCAGATTGTTCATTTAAGAAATTTTCAATCCAAAACAACATTGATTTTTATGATATAGCATATAGCCCCAATGGGAAATTATACGGCATACAAGGTAATAACCTATACGAAATAGATACTCTACCGAATAGTAGACCTAAGTTAGTGACGCAACTTCAAGAGGGTGGTAATGCCCTCACAGTCGATAAATTTGGTCTTATATATGGTGCAGGAGAAACGCTTTGGTCTTATGACGTTGTGAATAATGTGTATAAAAACTATGGCGCAATGATGGCTGAAGGTACGCTTTTACGATCAGCAGGAGACCTAACTTTTTACAACGGAAATCTTTATTTAGCATCCAATAAAAAATCAATCGTAAAAATAAACATCAATAATCCTCAAAAGAGTGAGACCGTCATAAACGTAAATGTAGATGGTGGCATAGTAGGTATTGTAACCTATAAAGATTGTGGTTTCGTTAAGACCTATGGCTTTACACTAAGTCTGAATAAACGTACCGTACTCGAAGTAGATTGGAAAAATAAAACAACGAAAGAAATTTGTACCGTACCCTTTGCAATTTTGGGTGCAGCAAGTGAATACGAGTTTTTAGCATCCGCCTCTGATACGACCTTCATAGAACAATATACGTGCGATGCCAGCAAAGCAAAAGAAACCACTCAAAATTTTCTTAATAGCCAAAATTGTGATAGTGTAGTAACCACAAAAATAATCTATGCAGGTTCAAATCCAATGTATTTGAAGGAGGCAACGTGCGAAATTTCCAAAGCAGGAACATCCACTTTAAATTTAAAAAACCTCAAAGGTTGCGACAGCACTGTCTATAAAACCTTAACCCTGAAAATAGACACAATCAACCTAAAACGGGTAATATGCGAAGGCGATAGCTTCCTTTTTGGCAACAAAATCCTAAAAAACAACGGTCAATATGCTCAAATTTTTAAAACCAAATCAGGTTGTGATAGTCTCGTGAATCTGGATTTAGCCGTGGCTAAAAAGGATTCTATTTTTCAAGAAAAACAAACGTGCGACAAACAAAAAGCAGGTTTTCAAAGAGAACTCCTAAAAAATAAACAAGGCTGCGATAGCTTAATTGTAACGCTTTTTAGTCTAAAAAATGAGGTAAGATTTTCTCAAAAACTAAGCCTATGCGAAGGCAAAAGCATTTCAGTGGGCGATACAATCTTAAAAACAAGCGGTATTTATGTCAAAACCTTGAAAAATACTGAGGGGTGCGATAGCATCGTCACAACCGACTTATCCGTCACAACGCTCGACCTTACAATGCCTAATGATACGATTCTGAATCTGGGCGATAGCGTAAAACTGATAGGTCTTTCTCAAACAACCCTACCCGTAAAATGGGCATGGACACCCAATATTTTTCTTGATTGCGATACCTGTCCAGCCACGTGGGCAAAACCCGTTACTTCCACCCAGTATCGTTTAGCCGTTTACGACACTTTGAGCAAATGTAGAAAAGAAGGTAGCGTCAACGTCAAAACCAAAACGGAATGTGATGCTTACATCCCCAACGTATTTTCCCCAAATGACGACGGCGTGAATGATAAGTTGATGATTTATATGGATAAATGCGTCAAGCGGATTAAGCGATTTGCGCTATTCAGTCGTTGGGGAAATCCTATAATACAAACTGATTATACCAATATAGATTCACCCCGAGAAGTAGAACTTTGGAACGGCATTATCGACGGTAAGGTAGCAACCAATGAAGTGTATGTCTATTTTGTTGAAGTAGAATACGTAAATGGTCAAACAAAAATTGTTAGTGGCGATACGACTTTGATGCGATAGCCTATATTTAAGAACGCTGGGCTTTGTGCTTTTAGCTTGGGACTAAATTTACGAATTTTTTAGTGTATTTAGTGTATTTATAAATATTTAAAACATTGATAATCAATAACTTATAAAATGCGATTTATTTCAGAAGAAATAAATCGCATTTTTTTTACCTTATGAAATCCAAAGAACATATATTTTCCGTAAATGTTGATAGAATACAAAGTGACTCTCCTTAAAACATTCTGAGTTCGGAGTGTAAAACTGATTAAAATATTAAATACAGCATTTGTCCCGCTCTACTGAGGGGGTGTTATTTTATTGCCTTGTTTTAAAATTATTATGTATAAAGCACTCATAATCAATAGTTTAGTACAAAAAATAAACATTTATTAAATTTTATTTCGTTAACAAATTTATTTTTTTTCAATGAAAAACTTAAAGCAACACATGTTCAAAGCGGGTATCGTTTCTGCCCTCGTAGGTGCTATCGCTTACTTCGGTGTCGAAACAAATTACATGGAGGCATCGAGCCACCGTGAAGCCCCTATGATTGCCAACGACCCATTGGCTGACAACACGGATTTGTACGCATTCCGTAGTCCTGACAACCCTAACACGGTAACACTTATTGCGAATTACATCGGTTTAGAATTCCCACAAGGTGGACCTAATTACACGTCGTTTGGTGAGGATATTCGTTACGAAATTCACATCAAAACCAATCCACGGTCATTCGGTGATGACCTTTTGTATCGTTTTACCTTTAAAAAAACAAATGAAGATCCGACCACTTTTTTTAACATTCGTCTTGGAAAACAGAATTTGAAAACAACTTACAAATGTGAACGCCGCTTCGGTAATGATGGTCAATTTGTAACCATTTTCGACAATGGCGTTGTGCCGCCTAACAACATTGGCCCTCGTTCTATCGACAATGCAACATTGGGTTTGGGTAAATCTTACGCTCAACTCATGCAAGAAGCCATTGTTTCATCTTCAACTGGCACGGGTGAAAAAATCTTCTGTGGCCCGGTTGATGATCCTTTCTTTGTGGATTTAGGTGGCATTTTCGACTTAGGTCAAACCCGTGGAGATGGTGGTGCAAGAGATGGTGTTGGCTGTACCAATGTCCATGCGATTGCTTTGCAAATTCCGATTAAATTGTTACAAAAAGACTTGAGAGACATCAGCACCGCTAAAACAATCCTTGATGGTGATTTCATCATCGGTGTTTGGGCTTCTGCAAGTCGCCCTCGTATCACAACTTTGCGTGACGAAGGTCAGAAATCAACTGTTTCTGGTGATTGGGTTCAAGTGTCACGTCTGGGCATGCCTTTGACGAATGAAGCAGTGATTCCAATTGGTCAAAAAGACAAATGGAACGCCCGTACGCCTTACGCAGGTGAAGCTGACTTTGAGGAATATTTCACAAATCCTGAATTGGGTCTTTACATGGACGACCGTTTGTTTGGTGGTGCGGTACCCGCATTTTCAAAATTACGGACTCAAACAAAATCACAAACCGTGTTGGGTGCAGTGGATTTTGGTAATGGAAAAGATGGTTTATTTGTCATAAAAGGTCATCCCGCAACCACAGGAACAGCATTAGACAACGCCATATTTGGCAATTATTTACTTCGCAAAGGTGCGCCTCGCTCGGTTGACGTATTACCTGCGTTTTATGCGGGTGTGCCAAATCTTGCGCCTTATCAATTGGCTACGGGCAAAACGCCGGGTAATCCTTTGACAGCGGGCAAGCCTTTTATCAACAACTTTTTGCCTTCTTGGAACTTGATTCCGACTGACATTCGTTTTGGTGATATGTTGCGTTTAAACATGGCGGTGCCGCCTACACCACGTAACGATCCTAAATTTAGCAGCGAAGGTTTGGTGGCTGCGGCAGTGTTAGGATTGACCGATCCAGCTTATAATGCTTCAAATGCGTTACAATCTATCCCAAATATGGATGGTTTTCCAAATGGTCGTCGCTTAGAAGATGACGTAACTCGCATTGAATTACAAGCTGTTTCGGGTGTTGTTTTGGCAGCGGTTGGTTTGTGGTACGACGATTGGGTTATTGGTCAAAGTCCATTGACACCAAAATTATTAAACGTTTTAGGTTACACGACAGGCGTTGAGAAAAATGATAAGGCTTTCACAAATACATTTCCTTATATGGCAATGCCGCACAGTGGTTTTGGCAATTGTGGTGGTGTGCCTGCGGGTACTGTTTTCGCTGCCAATAATTTGCGGATGAATGACCCCTCAGTATTTACGCCAAAATTGGGCTTAGGCAGCAATCAAGCGATTATGAAAGTAGGTCAAAATCCTTTCAAGGAAGAAACAACCTTGGATTATCACATCGCTGAGGCGGGTCATGTGAGCATCGTTGTGTATGATTTGAATGGCAAAGCCGTTAAAGTATTAGAAAACCAAGACTTACAGTCAGGTAGTTATCAAGTAAAATGGAGAGCGAATGATGTGCCTACGGGTATGTTTGTAGCCCGCATTTTGGTAGATGGTCAGCCTATTCAGTCCATCAAATTGAACCATACGAATTAAATTTATTTTACACGGATTGAAGGATTTTAAGGATTAAAGGATTTTATTTTAACTAAATCTTTTAATCTTAAAAATCTTTTAATCCGTGTAAAAATAATGATATGTAGCCAAAAGGAGGCCCCTCAGTCATGCTTTCAGCTTGATGAAGCTAAAGGCATCATATTTTCGATATTTTTAGATTTATTTACATAAGACACTGATAATCAAGCTATTATAAATTTTTTTTGACAAAATATTTTAATCAATTTTTAATTTTAATCAACAATGAAAAAGCTCCTTTTTCCGACGCTCATCCTTTCGCTCGTTGTAGCCTTAGGTTTTGTTTACAAAAAATATGAAACCCGAAAAACACAACCACTACCTGCCATCAGAGAAAGAGCTGTCAACGTGAGCGCAAGCAGCGAGTGGCTCAATTCTGAAAAAGCCATTGATGGACTTTTAGATAAAATAAGAAGAAATCCAG
Source organism: Saprospiraceae bacterium (assembly GCA_043728105.1). Lineage (GTDB taxonomy): Bacteria > Bacteroidota > Bacteroidia > Chitinophagales > Saprospiraceae > JAAFJT01. The sequence continues at coordinate 19,733 of JAYTMW010000617.1, forward strand.
AAGACAATAAAGCCAAATTGCAATTGGCAATGGCTTATATTCAACAAAGCCGCATCACGGGCGACCATGCTTATTACGATGACGCATCATTAATTTTGTTGAATGAAGTTTTAGAAAAAGACCCTAAAAACTTTGATGCGCTTTGTGGAAAAACCACCGTTTTGCTTTCTCAGCACCATTTTACTGAGGGGTTGGCATCGGCGCAAAATCTTGTGGGTAAATATCCAGATGCCGCTTTTGGTTATGGATTACTCGTGGATGCAAATGTAGAATTAGGCAATTATGAACAAGCGGTAATATTTGCCGATAAATTAATGTCTATTCGCCCCGACCTTCGTTCTTACTCACGGGTGTCTTATTTGCGAGAGATTCACGGGGATTACGACGGCGCAAAAGAAGCCATGAATCTGGCGGTGAAAAGTGGCAGCATTGGTTTGGAGCAAACAGAATGGTGTAGGGTGCAACTTGGCAAATTATATGAAATTACAGGCGATTTAGAAAACGCCACTAAGCACTATCAAATGGCAGTTGCGGCACGTGAAAATTATCCATTTGCGCAAGCGGGTTTGGCACGGGTAGCACGCTTGAAGGGCGAAGGCATTGAGGGAGTTTTGCTTTTAGAAAAAGCAAACAAAGCTATCATTGAACCAAGTTTATATGATGATTTATCAGATGCGTATTTCGTTCAAAATCAACGAGCTAAGGCAAATGAAGCCGCCAAAACGTTGATAAAAATGCTGGGTGGCAATCACAGTGACACAACCAATCACGCTCCAGATAAAGCCATCCCAGCCCACGGTCATTATGCTGATAAAGAATTAGCGGAGGCATATTTGAAAATAGATGACCTTGAACATGCGCTATTACATGCCAATTTGGAGTACGCTCGTCGTCCAGAAAATATTGATATTAATGAGGTTATGGCGTGGGTTCAATATAAAAGTGGAGCGTTTGATAAGGCCATCCCGTACATCGAAAAAGCATTGAGAACAGGAAGCCAAAAACCAGAATTGTTGTGGAAAGCGGGTCAGATTTTTTTGAAAAATAATCAAGAAAAGAGAGGTAATGAATTGATTAAGAAGGCTTTAAACATTAATAAAAATCTTGAAACAAATTTGATTTAAGTTTATAATTACTTGCAGGGCAATTGCAAATTTGTGAGCTAAACGAATAAAATATGGTAACACGAATAACACAAATTTTGAATCGCATTTTTCTAATTTAGATATAATGATTTATACTTTTATATCCAAATTGGTATTATTCTGTTTTATATTTCGTCTCATTCGTGTTAACATAATTTATTTGTTGAGCTTCCAAATTTGCCTTGCAAGTTAAAATGCAATTATTAAAAATGAAAAACTTCACTTTTATAATCATAATTGGAATCGTAATTGGATTGGTCGTAAAACTTTTTGTCATAGAAGTTTTTACAGTCCCAACGGCCTCCATGGAGCCTACAATACTGAGGGGGTCGAAGATTTATTTGCAAAAAGTGGTTTTTAGTTTTCATAAAAATGATGTGGTTGGTTTCTTACGCAATGAAGAATATTTTGTCAAACGCATCGTCGGAATGCCCTCTGATTTGGTTTACTCTGAGGGGGGCATTTTTTATGTGTGTAAAAAAGAAGAAATACCACAGTTTGTCAGAAGTGTTACCATCTACAAAATTCCTAAAAGGGGCGATACAATTATTTTAAACGACAATAATTTTGATTTTTATCAACCTTTAATAGAAAAGAACGAAGGCGTACAAGCTGGTAAAATTATCAATAAAATTTTTATAAATAATTCAGAATCAAACACTTACACATTCAAATACAATTATTATTTCCTACAAGGCGATAATACTGAGGGGTCTCAAGATTCTCGCCATTTTGGTCTCATCGGAGAAAATCAATTGAAAGGGAAAGTTGTTTTTTAGTCGCGAGTATTGCGTCGTGCGTATTGCGTCGTGAGTATTGCGTCGTGCAAGTTTGCTGTACACACGACGCATTACGCAATACGCACCACCCACCACCCACGTATAATTCAAAGTTTGACCGCTGAATATTACCTTTTTAGGTTATTTTCTACAACTTAATTAGTGTTAACTTTGTAGCTCAAAAACAACTTATAATTTCATACGAACACAGTGAACTAACCGAGCTACAATGAGATTACTCAAATCGCTCCTCTTCATCGGGCTGTTTCAGCCTTTCTTTATCTTTTGTCAAACCGAAGGATGGGTAAACACGTGTCTAAATATTACGCCAAAAGTAGTTGAAGCCATGATTGATGCCTGTGGGAATCAAGAAGAATTTTATAGAGAATATGTGGTTTTTAAAACGGGAACCTCTCCTTACAACATTCAAAATCTTGCTTATAAAGTCACCAACCCATTTAACAATGCTTTTGTAGGCTCGGTGAAAATTGATGATTTGAGTACCGATCCTACTATTTTTCAGAAACTTAATGCCGCTGTAAGTTCAGTTTGCGATTATGGCATTTCGTTTAGGGATGTTTTGGCTGCGCCTTATTTTGGCACCGTGCCTCAAGATGCTATTCTTTTGGTTTTTAACAATAAAGATCTTGACCTTAACTATTTGACGAATAATATTTTGCCATCGCTTTGTGGTTCAAAAGTATTTGTTGCTTTGGGTACATTAAAATCACAGTCTCCCGGTGCGGCTATTTTTCGTAATTTTCCTAAAAACAGATCATGTGGCAATACGGGTTGTTTGCGTCGAATTGACTTTCAATATGATGG
>JAYTMW010000618.1:0-3151 GCA_043728105.1 Saprospiraceae bacterium
AAAGTTGGTATATTATATTGTGTGTAATATTCAAAACTACTTTCCTTACGAGGTGTTTTTGGATTCTGATCATTGTAAAAAGGCTCAGTACGGAACGAATTAACGGTCATCGTGGACTTGTAGCCATGTGTGATGCTGATGTTACTGAACGTTTTTTTCAACGCATCGAGCTTCGCTAAACCGTTGTAAGTCAAACGCCAATTGAGTGCAGGAGCTTCTTTAAACAAATCCCGATTGCTTGTACGTACATCTCTGCCAGTATAGGCAGCAATAAAAGCTGGAATTAAAACATCTTGATTTGTGGGGCCATATCCGTTTTTATATTCTCTAAACTCAGGATGCACTGGTTCGTTTGAGCCTAAAATGCCGGAGACGGTTCTACTGTTATTAATAAATTGATTGTACACATCCTCAATATCTTTATTCAAAGTATTCAACGTGAAATATGAAATGGTATAAGAACCATCGTCAAAACGGTTCAATGAGCGAATACTGTCAATGCTTGGTGTTAAGGATGGATTACGGAACTCCTGCGATTGATTTTTAGTATAATTTCTCGTTAAATCCAAATCCACTCTAAAATCCGTGAAAGGCTCAAGCGAAATCCTTGCATCAATCGTTTGAGTATAATTATTGAGTAATGGTCGGGTTTGACGATAATCCGAAGAAATCCAATCTTGTCTTCTGGCTTTATCCAACCAAGTATCATCGGCTTGCTGAAAACCTAAGGCATAATCCCAACCTGGGGCAGCGAGATCTTGCATACCAAACAAACGAGCTTGCGGCTTGAAGCCTGGCACGTAAGAACCTAATTGCTCATTGTAGGTCAAGCGGGCTTTACGCAAAGTCAACAATGGGCGAATGAGGATTCGTTCTGCCAAACCTGGTTCATGCTCTTCGTCTTTTTTCTTTTTCTTTTTACCAATTGCGCCAACGGTATCTAATTTGTTGTCAGCAATTTTAGGTGGTGTTACACCGTCCAATACTGAGGGGGCCTCGCCTTTTTTAGGTTTAACCTTTTTGACCATTTGCGCTTGAATCTTTTTTAAATACTTAGAATAATTGTATAAATTATCAAAATTCAAGTCGGCACTCACTTGGCGGCTTTGTTTGTTGTTGATAAAGTTTCCGATTTGTTGGAAACGATATTCTGGCTCTTCGTCATTCTGAGGGTTGTACGCAAATGCTTCCCACCCATAAGTGCCACCGTAAGTAGCTCTCACATTCACCCAATCCATAAATGGGATGTTACGGGTTGGGAGCGTGTAATTCAAGTTAACATTTTGGTCATAACGCTTGGTGCGACCAAAATTTTTGATGTTTTTCCACAAATAATCTTTCTTCTCAGTATCTGGAACGGGATTGCCGTCACGTCTGAAATCAAACAGTTCATCAATGATGGCAAATGTTTTGGCATCATAATTCAGCTTTAATGAGCGGGTCAAGTCCCACTGCATGTTGTAGTTTCTGTCCCAACCAAAACGGCGTTGGAAGTAGGTGTTATATTGAGGATCATCACCCGAAAAACGATAGCGGGTCGTATTCAACTGCCTATCCATGATGGTGTTAAAACCAAATGTGTTTGGAATTGGGTTGAAATGAAACTCCGTAAAGAACTTCAAATAACGCCCGATGGTATCATTTTTTATTGTATTTTTAAAAGGCTGCACGTACAGAGGTTCACGTGAGTAATTGTAATCAAGACTACCTTTATAGTTTTGACGAGCATCACTTTCCACCAATGGGTCGTTTCTTTCCAATTCTGTATAACCATAAGACGCACTAAAATTTTCAATATCCCACGGCATGGGTTTCTTTTCTGAACTCGTACGCTCTTTTCTAACATTATTGAAACTAAAACCTTTGATGGTTTGTACGGTTTGAGCCGCATCTTTTATTTTAACTCTCTGCTCTGCGTTTGATGTGTTTTCTAATTTCTCCTTTAAACGCAAATCCAAATCATAAGGGTCAAACTCAGGTGTACGAGTATTGTTGTTGTATTGAACCGTGAATGGTACTTTAATACCCGATTTTTGAGGCAGGAATTTACCCAACTCAAAATTGCCCGTGAAGCCCCATTCTATTACCTGTTCTCGACTGCGTTGCTGCACCCTTTGGTCAATGGCACCATAGCCGATACCGAGATAATTGCCCGACACGCTCAAATTTCCAAAGTCCGCTAATTTGAAATCCACCCTCGCTAAGGCTGCACCGCCTGCGCTTTCGTTTAAGCCCGTGAGGCGTAGCTCATTGATCCAAACTTCAAGGTCATGTGGCACTACGTCTTTGTTATAAACGCCAAACATAACCCCTTTTATTAAACCAATATCAGGATTCCCTTTCAATCGGATGAAGTTACCCGGCTTTTCGGGGTCTTCAAAACCCCATAAAGTATCTAACGGAATGTTCAATTTATTACGGGCTAATTTAGCTTTTGTCAGCAAAGCCAAAGGAAAATCAAAGGTATTTTCTTTACGCCAAACGGCTTCTTTGTAACTGTCTGGCACCAAATTAACATTTGTTGGAGTTGGTTCTTTAGGGTCAGACATGGTCAGAGGCAATTCATATTCGTAGAAATTGTTCTCAAAATCACTGCCAACACGCATGTAGGCGCACGTTTTTCCATTTAAAGCGACCCCCTCAGTATTTTCGGCGTGTACGAACATTTTTAGGCGGTCGTAAACCCGCATATCCATACTGAATAATTTGAACGCAGCTCTTTTTTTATTTGAAGAAAGCCCTTTGAATTTAAGGCTTAATGCTTGCTCATTTTGTTGCGCATTGGCAGCAAAAGAACCAATTACAGTCTCCCTAATAATACATTTAGGTAAGACATAATTGAAAGGTAATTTACTGCTATTTTCTTCTACGTTTACAGAGTTTAACTCCATAAAGTTTTCGCCATTGTCATTGCCAATCACAAAACCGTCGGCATTAGACTTCGGCTTATAACGTCTCCATTGATTGCGGATTAAGTCTAATTTGGCAAAACGAACAGTTGCTGTATCTTGAAATCCTTTCAAAATCATGCGCATAAAACGAATGCTTCTAAAATCATTTATTTCACCAAATTTACCCGTGAAGGCATCAATCGGAATACGGAAGTGATGCCAAATACGTCCCGTTGGAGGATTTGGATTTTGACCACTCG
>JAYTMW010000619.1:0-2419 GCA_043728105.1 Saprospiraceae bacterium
TTCCTATTCGGCATTCGCAAATTGCGAATAGGATTATTGTAATTTATAAAACCCTGCCGCATTTCCACCCAAAATTTTACCCCCCTCAGTATTTGAAAGCGTTTTCACATAATTTTTAACAATAGAAAACTGCCGCCCATAATCAGCCGCCAAAAGGCATACAGGCCAATCAGAACCATACATAATTCTATCCGTCCCGAAGGCTTCAAAAACCACATCGAGATAAGGCGTGAAATCGCTTTCTTTCCAATTTTGCCAATCCGTTTCTGTCACCATGCCTGATATTTTACAATGCACATTTTCGTAACGAGCAATGCTGCGGATGTCCTTTTCCCATTGCTTGATTAACCCTTTTTTGATGTAAGGTTTTGCCAAATGATCCATCACAAAAGGTTGATTATCAAGGACTTGTAGAAATTTTTTAACGGCAGAAAGATGTTTTGGAAAAACCAAAATATCATACGTATAACCTTGTTTACCAAAAAGTTTTACCCCCTCAATGAAAGATTTTTGAAGCATATATTCGGGCTTTTCGCCTTGCAAAATATGCCTAAATCCTTTTAGTTTTTTATGAGAATAATAATAATCTAAACGTTCTTCGAGCCGAGGATTTCGCAAATCAACCCAACCAACCACGCCCTTGATAAAATCATTGTTTTCAGCCAAATCCAAAAGAAAAAGCGTCTCATTTTCAGATTGGTCGGCTTGAACGGCAATACAACCATCCACGCCATTTTCTATCAAAATAGGCTGTAAATCAGAAGGCATAAAATCTCGACGAATAACTGACATGGGCCCCTCAGTAATCCACGAATCACGAACGGGATTGAACTGCCAAAAGTGTTGATGAGCATCAATAATCATAAATCAGAATGAATAAAATTTGAAAGAATAAATAGAATTCAAATAACCAAAATGCACTTAAAAAGCTCTGAAAGAGTGACGTATGATAGCGGTGGGTGAAGCCCATCGAAACGCATAACGCGTTGAAATGTATCATTCACCGACCCCATCAATTATTCAATTTAACAAACCCACCATCAATAGGATAATCCGTTCCCGTAACAAAACTCGCTTCATCGCTACAAAGATAAAGTGCCAAAGCCGCCACCTCCTCAGGTTTTGCCATGCGCCCAATCGGTTGCGATTTAGACAGTTTTTCAAACATCTCAGCTTGATTATCAGGATAATTTTTCGCTAAAAAACCATCCACAAAAGGCGTATGCACACGTGCGGGCGAGATGGAATTACACCGAATATTATCCTTCAAATAATCCTTAGCAACCGATAAAGTCATGGCATAAACCGCCCCTTTTGACATCGAATACGCAAATCTATCGGAAATGCCCACCAACGCCGCAACCGAAGCCATGTTGATAATGGACCCACCACCTGCCTTTTTTAAAAGAGGCACGGCAGCTTGCAAACAGTTGAAAGCACCCTTGATATTGATGTTCACAATACGGTCAAAATCACTTTCAGAAGTGTTTTCAACGTTGCCAATATGCGCCACACCCGCATTGTTGACGAGAATATCAAGCGATTTTACCTTGTCAAAAACCGCTTTTACACTCGCTTGATTTGCCACATCGCACGCATGGGCGAAAGTGATACCCCCCTCAGTATTTAGGCTATTTTTTAGCTCAATGGCAGCATTTTCATTCAATTCTAAGATGTGAACCGTTGCGCCTTGCCGAGCAAAGATTTCTGAAATGGCTTTTCCGATGCCACTTGCGCCACCTGTCACGACGGCCGTTTTTCCTTTGAGTGAAAACATTTTTTTTAATGATAAATTATAAATGATGAACGATGAATGATGTACGATGTTGGATTTACGATGTTGTCGTACATCCAACATCGTACATCCCCCCACTTTATAACTGAAAAATTTTATCCATTAAGAGCCATTTTTCACCCATTTTGGCTTGTGGTAAGGCTTGTTGATAGTGCCACATGAGGGTTTCCCATTCTTGCACTTTTGGGTTTGTGGCATCCATTTTACCCTTTTTTTCAAAGGAAAAAGTGTCATTTGCCTCTAAAATCATGAAAAGGCGGTTGCCAATTCGGTGAATTTCCAAATTGGTGATGCCCGATTCTTTGATGCTCGCTTCTATTTCGGGCCATATTTTTTTGTGATAGGCTTCATATTCAGCAATCAGTTTTGGGTCGTCTTTTAGGTCTAATGCGAGACAGTATTTTTGCATGATTTTCTGTTTTACAAAAGTGATGTAATGTAGCTTACGGATTTATCCGAACCCGTCGAGACGGATTCATCCGTCGAAATGCCAAGTTGCATTCGACGGATTCGGATAAATCCGACCTGTGCGATTAAACGTCTTTGGCAACATTTATCATCTTGAAACCACCGATTTTAATCGGTGGGCTAAATCAAAGCACGAAATACATCTATCTTCTTTTC
>JAYTMW010000620.1:0-1961 GCA_043728105.1 Saprospiraceae bacterium
TCGAAAAAATAAATGCTTGTGACAGTTTTATTTAGCATAAAAAAATTGTTTTTATCCATAAAGCATTCATTTTAAACGATTTATATATATAATGAATTAATTTTCAATGATTAATTGTGATTGATTATCGGGGCGATAAATTCTCAAGTTTTTTTTATGAAATAAGTCTCATTTTAATACATAAAAGTTATCCACATTGTCTCTTTTTATCGACCTTTTTTCTATCTTTGTGGGCTTTTTGAGGGGAACTTATACAGTCATTCTACTCGATTTTAATTAACAAAAAATCATTATATGTCAAATCCAAGAATTGTACAGATCAATATCGAAGACCACATGAAGGCTGCGTATATTGACTATTCAATGTCTGTTATTGTTTCACGTGCGTTACCCGATGTCCGAGATGGCTTGAAACCCGTTCACAGGCGTGTGTTGTTTGGTATGGGCGAGTTGGGTATGAATTACAACAAACCCCACAAAAAATCAGCCCGTATTGTTGGTGAAGTTTTGGGTAAATATCATCCCCACGGCGACACTTCCGTTTACGACTCGTTGGTGCGTATGGCTCAAGATTGGTCTTTGCGTTATCCGCTCATTGATGGTCAAGGAAACTTTGGCTCAATTGAAGGCGATAGTGCAGCGGCTATGCGTTATACGGAGGCACGTTTGCGCCGTCTTGCCGATGAAATTTTATCAGATATTGATAAAGATACCGTTGATTTTACCTTAAACTTTGACGATTCGCTTGAAGAACCATCGGTTTTGCCCGCCAAATTTCCAAATCTTTTGGTGAATGGCGCAGAAGGTATTGCTGTTGGTATGGCAACTAAAATGTTGCCTCATAACCTATCAGAGGTCATTGATGGCACTATTGCAATGGTTGACAATCCAGAAATCACGGTTGCTGAATTGGTCAAATATATCAAAGCTCCAGACTTCCCTACGGGCGGTATCATATATGGTATGACGGGCGTTCACGAAGGTTTTGAAACGGGTCGTGGTCGTGTGGTCGTGCGGGGTAGGGCAGAGATTGTTCAATTGGGTGGCAGAGATGCTATTGTTATCAATGAGGTGCCTTATCAAGTTAATCCAGCCGTACTTCATCAAAAAATCGAAGAATTAGCCTACGAAAAGAAAATCGAAGGCATGTCAGAGGTAAGAAACGAGACCAATAAAGAAGGTGTTCGTTTGGTCATTGAGTTAAAAAGAGATGCCAATGCAAGTGTTGTATTGAATCAATTGTATAAACTCACGCCGCTTCAATCATCATTTGGTATTAACAATGTGGTGTTGGTGAGAGGTCGCCCAATGACCTTGAATTTGCGTGAAATGCTACACGAATTCATCAATTTCCGCATCGAAGTTATCATACGACGTACCAAATTTGAACTCAAAAAAGCGGAAGATAGAGCGCACATCCTCGAAGGTTTGCTCGTAGCGATTGATGATTTGGATAGAATTATCACCCTGATTCGGGCATCAAAAAATCCTGATGAAGCCCATGAGGCTTTGATGGCTTCGTCTTACAGTCTGAATGCAGCAACGGCTGAAATTTTTGCTCTTCGTACTGAGGGGGGCGCATTGCCAACCACTTACACGTTGAGTGAAATACAGGCAAAAGCCATTTTGGAAATGCGTTTGCAACGCTTGACGGGTCTTGAGCGTGATAAAGTGCGCAACGAATATTTAGAATTGCGCAAAGAAATTACGGAATACAACGAAATTTTAGCGAGTGAAACCTTGCAAAGAGGCATCATCAAAAAAGAATTGTCTGACATCAAAGACCGTTTTGGTGACGCTCGTCGCACAGAAATTATGCACGCCGATGGCGATATTTCGATGGAAGATTTGATTGCCAACGAAGAGATGGTAGTAACAATTTCTCATTTAGGCTACATCAAACGTACGCTTTCAAGCGAATTTAAGGCGCAAGGACGTGGTGGACGTGGTTCTCGTGGGTC
>JAYTMW010000621.1:0-17751 GCA_043728105.1 Saprospiraceae bacterium
CCTTTTTTCTTAAAAATCACTGAAAATCACTGAAAATCACTGAAAATCTGTATAATCAGTTAAATCTGTGGTTCTATTTGGTCATATACGGAATTGCTGATCATTCATATCTCATCATTAAATACCCCTCAGTATTTTATTCATTTTTATACTCAAATCTAAAAATAAAATCTTCGGATTGGCATTGCGTTCTACATAATAAGAGGAGTCATCGAAAAGTTTTGCCATCGGTTCTATTTTTTCAAAATCAATGACTGATTTCATTTTCATAGCCGTATCCAACTCTACGCCACGCAGACGCAAACGGGTATCGCCCGTGGTGACTAAAAGCATCAATTCTCTTAAAAAATGAAGCCCATATTTCAAAAATAACTTTTGACGCTCACGCCCGATGGTCGCAAATTTCTCTACCCATTGCGCCATTTCTACGCCGTGACCTTTGAAACATGTCCGCATCCATTCCAAAAATAGTTGGGCATTGTCATTTTCTGTTTGCTCCGAAAGCGTCATGGCAGCGTTAAAATCACCGTCGGCGAGGTGACAAATGACCTCGGCTTCGGCTTCGTTGACCCCCCTCAGTATTAAACCGTTTTTGACCTCATCGTCACTCAAAGGAGCAAGTTTGACGAGTTGGCAACGGCTCAAAATGGTATTGAGAATCAAGTCTTGATTTTCAGCAACAAGGATAAAAAGGGTCTCTTCGGGTGGTTCTTCAAGGAGTTTTAGTAGGCGATTGCCTTCTTTTCCAAGATATTCGGGCAACCACATCACCAATATTTTATGCGAGGCTTCATAGGTTTTTAAACTTAATTTTTTAAAAATTTCGACACATTCAGCCACGGGTATATTGCCTTGTTTGTTCTCCGCATCCAATTTCCCAAGCCATTGATTGGCGTTCATATACACATTTTCAGAAACTGCCGCCCGCCACTCTTTCAAAACGTGAGTAGCAATGGTTTTTGGCCCGATGGTCGGGTAAGAAAAATGAATATCGGGGTGAATCATTTTCTCAGCCTTCACGCACGCCGTACATTTTCCGCAAGGTTCACCTTCGGTTTTGTCTGAGCAGATGACATATTGCGCATAAGTCAAAGCCAAAGGCAACCCACCCGCACCCGAAGGAGCGAGCAAGAGCAAAGCATGAGGCATCCGATTGTTTTCGACCATACCCCTCAGTGTTTGCTTCGCATGAGCTTGACCGATGATGTTTTTAAAATTCATAATTTAAACAATTGAAGGGTAAAGTTAAATCAGAATAAATAGAAACTGCAATGAATGGATAGAATAGCTTACTGAAAATGGAATCCTATATCAATGATTTTTTAATTTTTATAATTAGAACTGTTCAGATGTACTTTTTTTTCTATTTTTACCAAAAATCTGAAAATAAGAAAAAAATAGTCGTGTAGAGTCAAAAAAATAGTAAAAATCATCCCAAATAGATAACAAAGAACTGTTAATAAAAAACAATTTTATGATTGAGACCAAAGTTTGTATCATAGGAGCTGGGCCGGGCGGTGTCGCTACGGCATTGAGATTAGCTCAGTTGGGTATCCCATCTTTATTAATTGACAAAGCAATATTTCCACGGGATAAAATTTGTGGCGATGGCATGACAGGGCGCACAGTGGCTCTTTTAAACCGCATCGACCCAACCATTATCGAAACTTTTGACAAGCAACCTTATCAAATGGACTCGTGGGGCGTGACGTTTTGGGCAGACAATAAAAGGGGTTTTAATGTACCTTTTAAGAAAAATTTTGACAAATTAAACGACAAAAAGCCTTGTTATGTCTCAAAAAGGATGGATTTTGACAACCATTTGGTCGATTACGTCAGAAAGCAGCCTTTGATAACTTTTCATGAAAATGTCTCCATTGACAAGCATGAAAAAGTTGCGGATGGTTGGATTTTGAGCAATAAAAAAGGTGATTTTCAAGTCAAAACAGCTTTGGTCATAGCCGCAAATGGCGCCAATTCGCTCTTCACTCGCCATGCCGCTAACATTGAAGTGGACGCTAAACACACCGCAGCTTCAGTGCGGGCCTATTATAAAAATGTTTCGGGTTGCCACAAGGATAACAACATCGAAATTCACTTTTTGAAAGACTATATGCCCGGCTATTTCTGGATTTTCCCTTTGCCAAATGGCGAAGCGAATGTCGGTTTTGGACTTCTGTCATCGGAGGTTGCTAAGAAAAAAATGAATTTGAAAAAAGTCATTAATGAGATAGTTGAGACCCGCCCCGGCATCATGGAGCGATTCCGAAATGCGGAACTGATTGGTGATATCGTAGGTTTTCCCTTGCCTTTGGGGTCAAAACGCCGCATTTTATCGGGTGATAATTACATGCTCGTAGGTGATGCCGCTTGCTTGGTTGACCCGCTCACGGGCGAGGGTATCGGCAACGCCATTTACAGTGGTATGATAGCGGCCGAACAAGCCGAAAAGTGCTTCGCCGCCCATGATTTTTCAACCACTTTTTTGAAAGATTATGACAAACGGATATGGCGAGTGATGGGTACGGAACTGAATTTGAGTTATCGAATGCAAAAGCTTGGTCAATATCCCGTGGTTTTCAATTTTGTTTTATGGATGGCTTCTCGCAATGTTCAAATATCCGATTTGGTTTATTCAATGTTTAATGATATTGATGTGCGTAAAAAATTATTGAGTCCATTTTTTTGGGTTAAGATGTTGGTTAATGCGAAATAAATGCCATGTTCAAATTCATCCTCAAACGAGTGCTTTTTTTCATCCCGACTTGGTTGGCAATATCCGTTGTGGTGTTCCAATTAAGTCAATGCACATCGGGTGATCCTGTTGCGGGATTTTTACAGAATGACGTTGAAAAAGGCAATTCAAACGATGAATTATATGAGCAAACGGCTCGAAAATTGGGCTACGACAGGCCCTCTTTTTATGTTTCCATCACGTCAAAAGCTCATCCCGACACGCTCTATAAAACCCTCCGAAAAGATCAAAGGATTGCTCTTGAAAGCTTGATAAATCAGTATGGTAATTGGGATCAAATAAATGCTTTTCATCATTCAATTAAGGCTTTTTTGTTAAAAATAGAAGAAAATACTGAGGGGGTAAAACTAAACAACAATCTTCAACAATTACTCATTCAGAGCGAATTAGATAAAATTCGGTTTTACTTAGAAAATCTAAAAAAAATCCCACTTTCGCAAGGTTTACAGGCGAATGAAGTTGAAAAAATCACAAATTCATTTGAAAATATAATAAATAATCCCACTCGCTCTCTTTTGTTCATTCCTAAAATAACGTTTAATGGCTTCAATAATCGCTACCATGGCTGGCTAATGAGGTTCGTAAAAGGTGATTTTGGCATGTCGCTTCGAGATGATTTGCCCGTGTCAAAAAAAATATCTAACCCCCTCAGTATTACGCTGTTAATGAGCCTTTTCGCCATCATTTTATCTTATTTAATAGCCATTCCTCTGGGGATTTATGCAGCGTCCAAACAAGGTACTCGCATTGAACGTTGGCTTACTCGAAGCATCTTTGCGCTCTACTCCGTGCCCACTTTTTGGATAGCCACTTTAGCCATCGTTTTTTTGACGACCCCTCAGTATGGCATCAAAATTTTTCCCTCCGCAGGCATGGCAGACCTTACGCCTGATGCGTCGTTTTGGACTTGGATTGGCGCAAATTTGGGTAAATTAATCCTCCCTATTTTGTGCATGAGTATCCATTTGACGATGGTTTTGACAAGGCATTTGCAAAGCAATATGGTCGAAACTTTGCAAGCCGAATATATCAGAACCGCTAAGGCAAAAGGCACACCATACCGCTTAATTTTGATAAAGCACGCCTTCCAAAATGCTTTATTTCCTTTAATCACTCTCTTCGGTCAATTGTTGCCCACCTTAATAACAGGTTCTTTCATAGTAGAATTTATTTTCAACATTCCCGGCATGGGTTGGACTGTTTTTGAGGCCATCAGCAATCGAGATTGGACGGTGGTCTATGCCGTCGTCATGTTGGCTTCGTTGATGATTTTGATTGGTAGTCTTTTGACGGATATTCTGTATAAAAAAATGAATCCAAGGGTACAGCTATAATGAGTCAGAAATGTAATTAACTCTACTTTGGCACTCTACAACTTGAGATATTTACTCACTGTTTTTACTGCGTAAAAAGGCGTGCTTGATGGGAGTTTTTCTCGGATTAATTGATTTTTTAAAAAGAAAAATTGAAAATTTTTCTTTTTAAAAATCAATCAATCCATTTAGTCCTTTTTCTATTTTAGAGTGCCAAAGCAGAACTAAAATGGTTGTTAAAATTTCAAATTTAATTTTCAGAAAATTTTGAAAGTTCCATAAATTGATTTAACTTTGAAGTGAAATTGAAAGATATGGTTTGAAACAATTAAATATCAATCATTTTCGGGTATGTTCAAATTATCAATTATCATCTATCAACTAAATAATTATGAAAACACTCGACCATAAAATCATCATTTACGACGACGTTTGCCCTTTGTGTAAGACATATACTGAGGGGTTCGTTCAGCTTGGTTGGCTATTGCCTGAGCATCGTCTCGGATTCAGTATTGCGCCAAAATACATCCTCGACAACATTGACATCAATCGTGCGAGACACGAAATTCCACTTTACGACACCGAAACAGGTCAAACACTTTATGGTAAGGAGGCTTTGTTTTTTATTTTTGGAGAAGCATTTCCTTTGCTCAACCCCTTGTTTCGTTCCCGTTTTTTCAGAGCTATCATTTTTAGTTTATACCAAATCATTACCTATAACCGTCGCATCATAGCGGGGAGCAAAACGCCTCAAACGGGGTTCGATTGCGCGCCCGATTTCAACAGTTTTTATCGTTGGCTTTATATTGGCTTAATGTCTTTTTTTAGTTTTATTATTTTTTATAGTAATATTCAAACCATTGATATTATAAGCATTACGTGGATAAGCCTGTTTTTCGTCGGAATACTGAGGGGTCTCTTTTTTAAAGGCGTTAAAGAAAAAACAACCTATTTTGGGCATCTGGCTACCGTGGTTTTTATAACTCATTTGATTATCAGCATTTTTGGAACGCATACTTTTACGCTCACAATAGTCATGCTTTTAGGTGCTTTTTTGATGAAAAAAAGATTGAATTTAGTTTAAGAAAAATATTTAGATGTGAAAAGTAAATCGGTAGGCAACGTCATGTTCGCCTACCGATTTTTGTTTTATCCGACATATTTTTTCATCAAATAAACCAACACTAAAATTAAAATGGTAAGTGCAAAATACTTTTTACTTGGAGGTTGATAAGATGAAGAATAAGGTGTTTCTCTCGTTAGCGGATCTTCAACAACATTTGAATTTTTCATTTTATATATTTTCTCAAATTTAAAACTTTATTTGAAAACACACATTCTAATTGTGTGCTTATCGTGATTTATTTTTTGTTTTAAATAAAAAATAAAAAAAACGAGATGTTTGATTATTTTTGCACTCAATTTTAAAAAATACGCCACATTTTACAACATACACGACAGACTATGATTCAAAAATTGCTGATAAAAAATTACGCTATTATTGAGCATTTGGAAATAGATTTTGCCAAAGGCTTAACCATCATCACGGGTGAAACGGGCGCAGGAAAATCCATTTTGCTCGGTGGTTTGGGTATGATTTTGGGCAATCGTGCTGATACCAAAGTGCTTTACAACGAAGCTGAAAAATGCGTTATTGAAGGGCATTTCGACATTTCTGCCTACGATTTGAAGGCTTTTTTTGAAGAAAACGAAATTGATCACGATACCCAAACGGTGGTGCGTAGAGAGCTGACACCGCAAGGTAAAACCCGTGCGTTCATCAACGACACGCCCGTTAATTTGGGTCAGTTAAAAGCCTTTTCCTCAAAGCTCGTTGACTTGCATCAACAGTTTGATACGCTCGATATTCACGATGCTTCGTTCCAATTGCAAATGGTGGATGCCCTCGCCGACAACAAGCACCCCCTCAGTATTTATCGTGAAAATTTTAAAAAGTTTCAAACAAATAAGAAAGTTTTGTTTGAAATGAAAGATAAAAACGACCGTGCAGCCCGTGAAATTGAGTTCCTGAATTTTCAATTAGAGGAGTTTAACAAGGCCGAATTGATTGAAGGCGAACAAGACAAACTCGAAAGTGACCAACAAACGTTGCAAAACGCTGAAACCATAAAACGCAATTTAGCCCTCGCTTTCCGAGCCATCAGCGAAGATGAAAATGCGATTGTGGGGCAACTCAGAAGTGTGGGTCAGAGCATTGCGCAAGTGAAAAAATACACCCCCTCAGTATCCAAGCTCCACGAGCGTTTTGAAGGATTGCTTTTTGAGTTGGAAGATATTGGTAGTGAATTAGAAGCGATTTCAGACGATACGGAATTTAATCCTGAACGCATTGCCGACATTCAAACCCGCTTAGATACCATCTATAAATTACAAAAAAAACACGGCGTAGGCACGGTTGAGCAACTGATTGAGATTCAAAACAACCTGCAAATCCAACTTAATGCCTTCGGCGACCTTTCGGAAGAAATTGAAAAATTAGAAAAAACGCTCGTCACGCAGGAGGTTGATTTGAGAAAACAAGCCAACGAATTGTCCACAAAACGCAAGTTCGTGACCCCTCAGTTTGAAAGCCAAGTGGAAGGCATGTTGCAACAGTTGAGCATGGAAAATGCCAAGCTACAAGTGCAAGTTTCTGATCTTAATGAATTGACTATCAATGGATTAGATAATGTAGAGTTTCTTTTTGCCGCCAACAAAGGCTCTCGTATGCAAAGCATAAAAGATGTGGCTTCGGGTGGTGAATTGAGCCGTTTGGCACTTTGCACCAAGTCGTTAGTAGCCGCCGCCATTCCTCTGCCGACCTTGATTTTTGATGAAATTGATTCGGGCGTTTCAGGTGATGTGGCGTTGAAAATGGGTCATATTTTGCAAAAATTGGCTTCACACCATCAAGTGGTCGTCATCACGCACTCGCCGCAAGTGGCAGCCCGTGCGGAGAAGCATTATTTTGTGTATAAAAATCATAAAGAAGATAGAACGGTAACAAATGTTAAATCCTTGAATAGTGAAGAACGGGTGCGCTCGATTGCGGTGATGTTGAGTCAAAATCCACCATCGGCAGCGGCTATGGAAAATGCTAAGGATTTGATGGGCGTTTAGGTAGATGAACTTGCGTTAAGTTTGAAATTCTGTCTATTACCCACATTTTTTTTGACATAAAAGTCTCGTGGAGACGGTCAATATTGTAGCCGTGGATTTCAATCCACGGGTTCAAAAAACGTCCCTTTTTAGAGTTCCGTAGGAACGGTGCATGTAAAATGAATTATATGTGCCGTTCCTACGGAACTCAAAAAAAATTCTTTCAATTTCTAACCATGGATTGAAATCCACGGCTACAATAGAACCGTCCCTCTGGGACTTTTAAATCTGAAAAAGATGTGGGTAATGGACAGAGTTTTCAAACTTGATGCAAGTTTTTATGCTAATCATACGACAATCAATATTTTAAACAAATAAAAAAAACTTAATGCGAAAGCCAAACCCACTACAATGGCTTGCTTTTTCACTCCTCATAATCCTCTTTTTTACCCAATGTGGTAAAGAAAAAATCAGTCTTGATTGGCAAAAAACAATTGTCCCAACGGACAATACTCTCCGCACCGTCTATTTCACAGACCCTCAAAATGGGTGGATTTTTGGCGGCAATACGTGGGAGCGAGGCATAGGCTTACGCACACGTGACGGCGGCAAAACGTGGCAAAAAGACAGCCTTCAACAAGTCGCCCTCTATGGTTTTGGCGCAGATACTGAGGGGGCCGTTTTGACAACGGGATACATTGCACAGGCTTTCAAAAGCTCTGCGTCTGATTCAAATTATACTTACATAGGTCATCCCTTGTTTTATTGGGCTCGTGATATTGCCGCTTTTTCGGTTAAAAAAGACGGTTACATCACCTGCGGCGGAGGTGGTTGGGTTGGTGGCACGCTTGTGAGGGTGTGGGCGAATGGCACATCAAAAATTGATACTTCTTTCAAACAAGAGTTCGCATCGGTCTGTTTTTCTGATGATTCCACGGTTCACGCCGTTGGCTATGGTCAAATTATAAGGTCAACCGATGGTGGCAAAACGTGGAAATTGAATGCCGCCCAAGATGATTTCTTTCAATCTGTTTGTTTTCCAACCCGTAAAATTGGTTACATCGCTGGCTTAAATGGGTCTATTTTAAAAACAACGGATGCGGGAATTACATGGAAAAAGCTCCGCAACGGCGATGCACTCACGACAAGTTCTGAACCGTTTCGCTCGATTTTTTTCACTGATATACTGAGGGGGTACGTCGTCGGAGATGGTGGTTTATTTTGGCAAACGGCTGATGGTGGTGAAACGTGGCAAGTCATAAAAGACATGCCCGAAGTGAATTTATTAGACGTTTTTGCGAACAATACTGAGGGGTGGATTGTGGGCGATAAGGGCTTGGTTATAAAGTTTAAGGTGAATTGAATTTTTCATAAAAAAATTGGTGCAAATTTTTGTTTATAAATAAATGTATTAAAAATGATTGTTAAAATTTCTTTGCTTATAACTCTTCTTGCTGCAATGTTTTTAAGTAGTGAAAAATCTACACCTAAAAACATGGAATTCTCAGAAAGTGATAATTACGTACCAAATGAAGCAACTGCCGTGAGTGAAGGAGTGGCTATATTACTACCTATATATGGCAATGAAGTAAAAAAGTATAAATATAAAGCGATGCTCATTGACAGTAACACTTGGTTTGTTTATGGAACAATCAAAGGTAAATTGATGTTAGGCGGTGTGCCAAGCGTTAAAATTCAAAAAAGTAGTTGTAAAATAATTGCTGTGGATAAAGGAAAATAATCTGTATAAAAAGTTGAATATCAATAGGTTATATCAATTTTTAGTGTTAAAATTTTTTCATCGTCTCCACAATTTCATCCCCAATCGGATGCAAAATAGTCTGCAAACCAACCCGTTTTGCCCCTTCAATATTATGCACATTGTCATCAATAAAAAGAGTTTCAGAAGCTATCAAATCGGCATCATTCAAAACGTATTCATAAATATTCTCATTGGGTTTTCTCAAATGAATCAAGTGAGAATAATAGGATTTATGAAAATAACGAGCGTCAAAATCTTGAATCGTAAAACCATAAACAGTGCGCAAATAACCATCCACCCAATCCACGTGCGTCTTGTTGGTGTTGCTCAAAAGATACACATTATAATTTTCCTTCAAGCGAGCCAACATCTCAAAACGTTGGGGCGGAATTTGGAGCAACATACCATTCCAAGCCTCTTTGAGCTGTCGAATACTGAGGGGGCCTTCGGTGGCAGAACGCAAGGCTTCAAAAAATTCTTCTTCACTTATTTTGCCTACTTCAAACTGAATAAAAATATCGTCATCAAGTCGTATGTTTTTTAATGCTAATTCATAATCGTCACCAAGCCAATGCTTTAGCTGCATCCATGTGCGTTCAATATCCAAATCAATGATGACATTGCCTAAGTCGAATACTATGTTTTTTACCGTCATTTTTTCTCTTTGATAAATTTTTAAAATTACTAAGCGGGCAAAAATCCTAAATTTTTAAAACAAATTCTCTAATCTTGTACTAAACTCTTTTTTATTTTGAAAAAAATGGAGTTTACATGAGTAAAAAATAGGTTATCACAGCATTTTAGTTCAATAAAAACGGATGTCGATTTTAAAAAAATTAGCGAGTCAAACAGCCGTTTATGGTTTAAGTAGCATCGTCGGACGGTTGCTCAATTACTTGCTCGTACCACTTTACACGAACATATTTGTCGGGGCAATAGGAAGAGCCGAATATGGTGTTTCGGGTATTTTTTATGCGTATGCGTCCTTCGGGGCAGTCATTTTTACGTATGGAATGGAGACTGCTTTTTTTCGATTTATTCAAAAAAACGAAGACGATAAAAAGGTATTCTCTACTATTTTATGGTCGGTTTTGATGTCGTCAATTGTCATGGGTGGGTTGATTATGTTGTTAGCAACACCCCTCAGTAATTGGACGAGTAACGTAGGTCGTGAAGCGTATTTTTATTGTTTAGCCTTTATTTTGACGGGTGATGCCGTCTCAGCCTTGCTTTTTGCGAAGCTGCGACAAGCCAATCAGGCGACTCGATTTGTGAAACTTCAGATGTTAAAAATTGGTATCAGCATTGTTTTGAATCTTTTGTTTTATCTCGTTTTTCCGTTCCTCACAAGTCGAGGGATTTTTGCGCCACTGAGTGCCCACGAGCCTTCGGCGATTTGGATGTTTGTGGCTGGTGCGATGTCGAGTTTGGCCATTTTGCCGCTTATGTCAAAAGAGTTAATGAGCCTAAAAGAAGGTTTTGACAAAGACCTTTGGAAAAAAATGACTGCTTATGGATTACCCATTTTAATCATGGGTTCTACGGGCATGATAAATGAAACTTTTGACCGATTTTTAATAAAACACCTCACACCCGATCAGTTTTGGGCAGAGCAACAAGTCGGTATTTACAATGCCAATTATAAACTTTCTATCATCATTACACTTTTCATTACAGCTTTTCGCATGGGTGCAGAACCATTTTTTTTCAACCATGCTAAACAAGATGATGCCCGATTCGTGTATGCACGTGTGATGAAATATTTTATGATTGTGTGTGCCACTATTTTCATTGGTGTGCTTTTATACCTTGATATTTTTAAATATTTTATCGGAAAAGACTACTGGGAAGGCTTGAAAGTTGTGCCGATTCTCTTGATGGCAAACGTTTTTTTGGGGGCTTATTACAACTTATCGGTGTGGTATAAACTGACGGATAAAACGCAATTGGGCGCACGAGTGAGCTTCATTGGAGCGGCTATTACCTTGATTTTGAATTGGTTATGGATACCAAAATTTGGTTATATGGGTGCAGCATGGGCAACGCTGATTTGCTATTTTTCGATGGCAGCCATCAGTTACTTTTTGGGTCAAAAATACTACCCTGTGCCTTATCCGATGCGTAAAATAATTTCTTATCTCGCCCTGGCAATGAGTGTTTATTTGGTGAGTGAAATGCTTAAAGATAATTTTGACTTTACCCCCTCAGTATTTTTGCTATTTAACACCGCTTTGATGGGCATTTACCTTTTTGTTATCTATAAAATGGAGGAAAAAGAATTAAGGAATTTTATCTCCAAAAGTTAAAAAAAGAATTAATGTGTTAATGAATTATGCTAAATCATATTTTTATTTTTTCTTTGCGTTTAACTCTACTTTGGCACTCTGCAAATTAAAATATTTACTCACTGTTTTGCCTTCGGCAAAAGACGTGCTTGAGGGGATTTTTTCGGATTGATTGTATTTTCAGAAAGAAAAATTTTCAATTTTTCTTTCTGAAAATACAATCAATCCATTTAGTCCTTTTTCCCTTTTTGAGTGCCAAAGAAGAATTAAATAGAATATGCATAAAAATTGAAATAAAACAATCTGAATTCGGGTTTTAACTTTATCTAAAAAAAATCTCTAATCCATTGATAACCAATGATTTAGTTTTTGAAAAACGATAAATTTATCCCTAAATTAAGAAATCCTTTAAAATTTATGAAAACATAACAAGCAAGTTTAATGTAATAAATTTTACGAAAAGGAGCAATGAAATATTTATATAAATCAATTTCACTTGTTGTTTTATTCTTTTTTATAAACACTAATTACACCCTTTTTGCCCAGGACTATGGATTTAAAATTGGCACAAATTGGACTTCGTTTTTAGGTCAAAAAGAAATAGACGCAAAAGGCAATCCATTAGAATCTTACCAACCCGCAATGGGTTTTCAGTTGGGTTTCACGAGCAACTACCCATTTTCTGATAACACTGGCTTGAGAATAGAGATGACATACGCTCAAAAGAGTATGACCTTGAATTATGAAGGGGAGGCTACCAAGTTTTTCTACACTCAAGGTACAAATCGTAGGATTGTAGCCAAAGGACATCTCAATTCAAGTCTCAAAATAACCAACACTTATTTTGAAGTACCTTTAACTTTATACATGAAAACGGAAAGTAATTTTGAGTTTGCTGCGGGTGTCAGTTTTTCCTTTTTGGCCAGCTCGAAAGGCAAAGGTGAGATGACTTTTAACGGAAATACTGAGGGGGGGTATGCCATTCCAGAATTTACGGCTGAACTCAATTATAATTTCAAAAGGGACAAAGATTCTACTGCCATTCTTTCTGCCCGCACCACGCCCGTGGAGGAAAGTGGCACGGTGCGTTTGCCTCAAAGTGTGGGCGCATATTATGAAAATAAAACATCTGAACACGCTCGATTCAATACGGTTGACATTGGTTTAGTTGGCGAAATAAAATATTGGCTCAATGATAATATTGGTATCAGTGGTCGGGCGACTTATAGCCTAAAAGATGTTACCAACAACGATAGTGATTTTTCTCAATGCAAAATTGACAGCAACAAAAACCTCACAACAACGCAAGATTATGATAGATTTTTGACCTTACAGCTATCCCTTGTTTTGAAATTTTAGCCGTCATAAAGCCGTCATTAACGTTTGTTTAAGTTGAAACTTCAAGTTTTCATCGTACATTTGAGGCTTCATTTCCAACCAGTATCTTACGATGAGTGAACCAATCAAACACGAATGTGGCATTGCCATGATTCGTTTGAAAAAACCGTTAGAATATTACCATGAAAAATATGGTACGGCTTTCTACGGCTTAAAAAAACTCCACCTTTTGATGCAAAAACAACGCAACCGTGGGCAAGACGGGGCGGGAATTGCTGTCGTCAAACTTGACCCTGCACCGGGCACACGCTACATCAGCCGAAAGCGTTCCAATCAAAATCAACCCATTAAAGATGTGTTTGAACAAGTGTTTTGGCATTTCAAAGATTTGCCCCAAGCCCAACTTAATGATGCCCATTATTTGAAAGAAAATTTCCCGTACATGGGCGAGTTGATGATGGGGCATTTGCGTTATGCTACGCACGGAGGCAATACGATTGAGCAAGTGCATCCTTTTCATAGAGCCAATAATTGGATTAGCCGAAACCTTATTATGGCGGGTAATTTCAACATTACAAACGTGGATGAGTTGTTTGATTTTTTGGTGGAAGACCTTGGTCAGCATCCAAAAGAAAAATCGGATACGGTGATGGTTTTGGAAAAAATGGGGCATTTTTTAGATGATGAAGTGCAACATTGGTTCAATTATTTCAAAAGAGACGGTCATAACAATAAAGAATTGACAGCTTTGATTGCTGAACATCTTGACATTCCTCGCATGTTGAAACGGGCAGCAAAAGGTTTGGATGGTGGTTTTGCTTTGATGGGGATGGTCGGTCACGGCGATGCTTTTGTGATGCGGGATGCGGCGGGCATTCGTCCAGCTTATTATTATGATGACGATGAAATTGTGGTAGTGGCTTCTGAGCGTCCTGCCATTCAGACGGTATTTAACGTCAATTATCAACTGATTAATGAGGTCAAACCGGCTCATGCTTTGATTATAAAAAAGGACGGACGGGTGAGTGAAGTACAATTTACGGAGCCAAAAGAGCGTAAATCATGCTCGTTTGAACGCATTTACTTCTCTCGTGGCACGGATAGAGACATTTATTTAGAAAGAAAAAGACTTGGTGAGCAATTGGCCGAACCTGTTATGAAGGCGGTTAATTATGATTTTGAAAATACCGTTTTTTCCTTTATTCCCAACACCGCCGAGACCGCTTTTATGGGTTTTAAAGAAGGTTTGAACAAAATTCATAGTAAAATGAAAGCCCAACGCATCGCTGAACTGCACGAAAAGGGAGAGTTTTCGCTTGAAAAAGTGGAGGAAATACTGAGGGGTATGCCTCGCTCCGAAAAATTGGCGGTGAAAGACGACAAGGCTCGTACGTTTATCACAAGCGATGACAACCGTGACGATATGGTTGCCCTCGTGTATGACGTGACGTATGGCATTGTCAAAAACGATACAGATACCTTGGTTTTGTTGGACGATTCTATCGTGCGTGGAACGACTTTGAAAAACTCTATCATTCGTATAATGGCTCGATTGAAACCAAAACGGATTATTATTGTGTCTTCTGCACCTCAAATTCGCTATCCCGATTGCTACGGTATTGATATGTCGAAAATGGGTGATTTTGTGGCTTTTCAAGCTGTTATTCGCCTTTTGAAAGAGCGCAAAATGGAGGATAAATTGGATGAAATCTATGAAAAATGTAAGGCGCAAGAACATTTACCTAAGGAAAAAGTAAAAAATTACGTTAAGGAGTTATACGACCTTTTTAGTTACGATGAAGTGTCAAATAAAATTGCAGAAATCGTTACGCCTGACAATATTGAGCCTTCGGTTTCTGTGGTTTACCAAACGCTTGAAGGTTTGCACGCCGCTTGTCCCGACAATTCGGGCGACTGGTATTTCTCGGGAAATTTCCCTACGCCTGGTGGGAATCGGGTTGTGAATAAAGCGTTTATTAATTTCATGGAAAATAAAAATGTGAGGGCGTATTGACAAATTCTTAAATATCGAAAAAATAAACCATAGATGACACTGATTAAACAGATTTTTACTGATTTTTGTCTATTAAAACTGATTTTTAGACTTAAAACAGAAAAATCAGCGTCAACCTGTTAAATCAGTGTTATCTGTGGTTCATTTTTTCTACATACGGAATTGTTGCTTTGTGTTTAATTTTGTATTTTCACTTAATTTACCTTATACCGCAACCCATGCTTCTCAATATCCACAATAAAATCTCCATTCGCATTCACTTTCTTGTCGGGTGAAAAAAGGTGTAAAGTTTGGCGATTTGTGGCATCCAAAAACTGCACTTTGAGTTTGTGTTTACCCTTATGTTTCTTGCAAATAACATCCAAATCTTCAATCATTTGATGTGATATTTGCTCAATTGGAATCATTACCGTAATACTTTCCGTCAGATCGTCACTCAAACCGCCTAAGAAACGGACTTCTTTGATGTTCAATTCGTACTCCTCGCTGTTGAAACGGGTGCGCATTTCACCTTCAATGAAAACCGATGCGCCGACTTGCAAAATGGGTGCAAAACGAGCATAATTCTCTTTAAACAAACGAAATTCGTAAGAGCCTGAATAATCCTGAATGGTGAAAAAGCCCCACGGATTGCCATTTTGCGCCACCCGTTGTTGTGCTGCGGAAACAAAAACGGCTAATTTTATTTTTTGCCCTCTGATGTCCGCTATTTTTTCCAACGTGGTATTGGCAAAGCCCATTTCCATTTTGAAATCATCCAGAGGGTGCCCACTCAAATAAATACCGACGCAATCTTTTTCGTAATTCAATTTTTGAATCAAATTCCATTCTTCGACCTTCGGTACTGAGGGGGTCGTCATCATGGTATCGCTCGCCGCTTCACCAAAGAGGGAATTGACCGACGAGTTTTTTTGTTGCTGATACCCTTGACCGTATCTTGCGAGGTGTTCAATGAAAGAATCGTATTTATCGGAAGGTGCAAAAAAGGTCGCACGAGACAAACCAAAACTATCGAAAGCCCCAGCCTGTGCGAGCGATTCTATCACTTTTTTACTCACCGTTCTAAGATTGACTCGGCGCACAAAATCAAACAAATCTTTAAACTTACCACCTTTTTGTCTTTCCTCAATCAAACTTTCAACCGCCGCTTCACCCACGCCCTTGATAGCGGAGAGCGCAAAACGGACATCACTTTTTTCATTTACGGCAAAACGCACATTGGATTCGTTGACATCGGGCCCTTTCACGGCGAGGTTCATGTTTTTACATTCCTCCATAAAAAAGGTAATTTTGTCAATGTTCGACATGTTGTTCGTCAACACGGCTGCCATATATTCGGCTGGGTAATGTGCTTTCAAATAGGCCGTTTGATATGCGACCAATGCGTAACATGTCGAGTGGGATTTATTAAAAGCATACGAGGCGAAGGCTTCCCAATCTGTCCAAACTTTCTCGCAAATACTGAGGGGGTGTCCATTTTTTTCACACCCTTCCATAAATTGCGCTTTCATTTTATTCAAAACCGCAATTTGCTTTTTACCCATTGCTTTACGCAAAACGTCCGCATCACCCTTCGTAAAGTTGGCTAATTTTTGGCTCAACAACATAATCTGTTCTTGATAAACACAAATTCCGTAAGTATCGCCCAAATATTCTTCCATCGCTGCAAGGTCATAAACCACTTTTTCACGACCCCATTTTCGATTGATAAAATTCGGGATATACGCTATTGGGCCTGGGCGATACAAGGCATTCATGGCAATCAATTCATCAAATTTATCGGGTTTTAGTTCCTTCAAATACTTCTGCATTCCCACACTTTCAAACTGGAAAGTGGCGTTGGTTTCCCCTTTTTGATAGAGTTCATACGTCTTTTTATCATCCAAAGGAATGTAATCAATATCAATCGAAATATTATGATTTTGCTTGATTAGTTTCAACGCATCACGTATAATCGTGAGCGTTTTTAGACCCAAAAAGTCCATTTTGATTACGCCTGAATCCTCGATAACATTACCCTCAAATTGCGTGAGCAACAAGTCCGAATCTTTGGCAGTCGCCACAGGAATAATATCCGTCAAATCAGTTGGCGCAATGATGATGCCCGCCGCATGTACGCCCGTGCCACGCACCGAACCTTCCAAAATCAAGGCTTCTTTCAATACTTTTGAGCGTGGATCGTTGGTATCTGCCAATATTTCACGCAATTGCTTGGCATTTTCGATGTCTTCACTCGCCAAACCTTCTTTATCCGTCAAACCACCGTCTCCACTTAACGCACCTTTTAATAGACGATTGAGCTTGATGCCTGGCTTATCCGACACCAATTTTGCCATTGCATTGGCTTCATTCAACGGTAAATCCATGACTCGTGCCACGTCTTTTATCGACATTTTGGCTGCCATTGTGCCGTAGGTCACGATTTGCGCTACTTGTTTTTTACCATATTTTTCTACCACATAATCAATCACTTTTTGGCGACCTTCATCATCAAAATCCGTATCAATATCGGGCATGGATTTACGGTCGGGATTCAAAAAACGCTCAAAAAGTAGGTTGTATTTAATCGGGTCAATGTTCGTGATGCCGATGCAATATGCCACCGCCGAACCTGCCGCCGAACCACGCCCCGGCCCAATCAAAACCCCCAAATCACGTCCCGCTTTGATGAAATCCGCCACAATCAAAAAGTAGCCCGCAAAACCCATTGTTTTTATCGTAAACAATTCAAAATCAAGGCGTTCTTGCACTTCGGGCGTGATGTCTTTGTAGCGTTCTTGTGCGCCTTTGTAAGTCAAATCGTAGAGGTAATCGTCCTGCGTTTTAAAATCGCTGGGAATCACGAAGTTGGGCAACATGATGTCTTGTTTGAGCTTCAAATGCTCCACTTTACCCACAATTTCGTTGGTGTTGTCAATCGCCTCTGGAATATCTTTGAATAAAGCCGTCATTTCTGACGTGGTTTTGAAGTAAAATTCATCATTTGGGAAGGCAAAACGAGCATTTTTCTTATTCGCATCGTCATCCATGCTCACGTCATCCATTTTGGGCGTGGACTGTTTTTCACCCGTGTTGATGCACAACAAAATATCGTGGGCGTTGGCATCCTCTCTATCCACGTAATGCGAATCGTTGGAAGCGATGATTTTTACGTTGTATTCCTTCGCAAAACGCACCAAAACTTC
>JAYTMW010000622.1:0-1804 GCA_043728105.1 Saprospiraceae bacterium
CGATAAATTTCATTTATGTCTGCCGCCACTAATCGACCGCTTTCTAATTCTAATAATGGTCTTAAATTTGGTGGTAAAACAGGTAAAGTTGTTAAAACCATCCAGGCAGGATTCGTATTTGTTGATAAGAAACTTTCTAAAATTCTAATTCGTCGAATAAGAGATTTTTCTGGAGTAAATATTTGATTTAAGTTACTTAAACAATTGTTATTGATAGATGAGCGAGCTAATTTGATAGCTCCTACAATATCAATAGATTCTAAAGCAGCTCTGACAATTTCTGAACCACGACGTTTTATAGGTCGCCCTTCTTTAAAATAAGGTTGACGAGAATAATCTGGATCATTTGATTCTTCTAATTTTCCATTTCTTTTTTGCTTAATGGAGCTATTACTGTATTCTGGATTGAAATAGCTTGGTCTAAAAAATTTCTTTAATTCATTTTTCTCTACTTCTGTCTTCTCAGAGTGAATAAAAACGTTTAGAGGATTTGGGTCCTCTCCTTTTTCTCGTAAAGATCCTTTTTTAGGATCTTTGAAATAAACAATTTCTTCAATATCATAAACGCAAATATTTTCGGAAATAGATCGTAACAAAATACATAAATAATTTGGAACACCCTTAAGATACCACAAATGAGTTATTGGGCAGGTTAAATCTATATAGCCCATTCTATAACGTCTTACGCGAGCTTCAATTATTTCAACGTCACACTCATCACAAATTTTGTCGAGAACAAATCCATTGTATTTTCCACATTTGCATTTCCAGTTTTTAATAGGACCAAAAATCTTTTCACAAAAAAGACCATCGATTTCGGGCTGATGAGTTCTAAAATTGATTGTCTCAGGCTTTAAGACTTCTCCGATTAGTTCTCCATTGGGCAAAACTCTATTAGACCAATTTCTAATTCGTTGGGGAGAGGCAATTGTTATTCTTAAATAATCAAAAGAAGCGTGTAAATTTTCTAATTGCAGTAATGTCTTTTCTAATTCTAAAATTTCTTGATTTGATTTCATAAATCTTTTTTATAAATTGGCTTGTTTTTATATTAAACATTTTAAAGATTCACTTTTTATCTCTTTTTTCAAAGAGATAAAGCGTTTATTTTTCAAGAAAATTTCAAGGCTTTTTAAATGTTTTAATATTCAAAAAACATATGTTAATTCGTCGTTAATTCAGAAGTATCCTTTTGTTTTAATCTTTCAAGAATTCTATTTTTTTCCTTCATTTTCTCTAAAGCCAAACGATCGTCCTTTTCAGGAATATTTACAGGCTTTGCAAATTGCTCTGCTTTCTTTCGAACCAATAAAGCTCTTAATTTTAAACGTGTTTCTAAATCTTTAAACATGTCTTTTTCAGTTTCTTTAATATCTGTAGTAGATTCAAAACCGCTTCCAAATTTTTTAATGGAAAAATCAAGACCTAGAGCATTTAATTCTCGAATCAAAGCTAAAAAAGATTCTGGAATAGAAGGATTAGGTTTTGCTACTTCCTTTCGTACTAAAATAGCTTCATACATGTCATTACGGCCATCTATATCGTCTGACTTAATTGTTAATAATTCTTGCAGAGTATTTGAACAACCGTAAGCTTCTAATGCCCAAACTTCCATTTCACCAAAGCGTTGACCACCTTTTTGTGATTTACCAGCAAGAGGTTGTTCGGTAATCATAGAGTATGGTCCCGTAGCACGTGCATGTATCTTATCTTCTACTAAATGGATTAATTTTAAAATATAACTTTTTCCAACTGTTACTGGATTATCAAAGTATTCTCCCGTACGACCATCACGCAACAAAAT
>JAYTMW010000623.1:0-1812 GCA_043728105.1 Saprospiraceae bacterium
TTGATAGATTTAGTGAAAAATTTGTAGTTGTAAACCCATATCAATATGGTGCAAATAATCCTATTCGGTTTATTGATGTTAATGGTGATTCTATTGATGTCTTTGGGAAAGATGGAAGTTTTATGTATACTTATGACAATGGAACAGGAAAATCAACTAATGGAGGAATGATGTTTACAAAATCTAAAACAAATAAAGATGGTTTCTCTACTTATTATGACCCTATTTCTTTTGGATATAATGATCCTTATGAAGACCATAAAAGTGTCGTACAAGATGGTTACGGTGTAGAAATTATTTCAGATGGAACCGTTGAAGGAATGATTGATAAAAGTGGAGTCAGAAGTTCTGAAGCACAAGACAATCCAACTGACTATGCCTCACGTGAAAGTCGTCCAACAGGTAATAGTTCTCATTATACATTAGGCATGGGTAAAAAAGGGGGAGGCAAAATGGATTATTATCAGCAAAATCCTGATAATATTAAATCAAATACGTTGAGCATAATAGTTCAAAATGGGCAGGGAACAGCTTACAATCCTAAAGATTTTGGTAATTATATGTGGGGTTGTGGAATGAAAATATTAGGCTTTAGTCTATCTCAATCTCAAATGGCAGCACATGGAAATAACCTCTTAAGTGGTGGGAGAACTGATGGAGGAGAGAGAACATATTTAGATACATATGGAGATCAAAGAGCAATAAAAGATGGACATAACAGAGGAACTAATATTAACTCTACCAATGGTGTTGATACACATACCAATTGGACTGCACAAGCTAAAAAACAATAAAAAATGAAGAATTTTCTCTTTTTTCTCTTTTTGATAACTTTTTGGAAATGTGTTCCATATAAGAGAAACGAAGCTATAAATGCTTATGCTCAATTAAAAAAAACAAATATGTTACCACTATTAAATTTTGTGATTGATACTAGGGGTATTAACGATTCAGGGCAATTGATAGTTAGGTCTATAAGATATTTTGAGGTCTCAGGAGACTCATATTTAATATACCCAAAAATTGATAGTGTTGATATAATTAGATTCTGTAAAAAACAAAATTTAACATTACCACAAACAGACACAATTATTAATATTTTACTAACACATCAAGCAAAAACTAAAGCTACTGCAATAAATAGTAACCCAAAGTTAGGTGAATTTGTATATTATTCTTTCGAAAACGATGATAAAGTATTAGTATATTGTCCTGATGCTCGTAAAATATACAATAGTTATTGGAAGAATTATATCAATAAAGGGAAGAAATTGGATGATTATTGGTATATTATTATAAGAACAGAAGAACAATGACTCTGCTGGGTCAGGTTGTTCTAAAAAAACAACCCACAAAACACGCCATAAAAAAGGCATGGCTCGAGAGCAAATGCCTATAAAAGCAATTCAATACTGAGGGGGTAAAAACCACCCCCTCAGTAAAATCACTAAAAAAATAAAAAAGCATGAAAAAATATCTAACCATCCTCTTGATAATGCTCACCATAGCCGCCACCACCTACGCCCAAAGCGTGAAAAAAGACACGGTCGTGCTATCAGTATATAACAACAACCAACGGTATATGCTCTACCCGATGCCCTTCGGCAAAGACAAGCCCGATAATGATTTCACTGCCGAAATGGTGGTCGCCCTCGATACCATCAACGTGCTACAAACAGCCACCCAAAAAGACACTTCGGGCAAATACCCCAAACGCTGGATGACGCAGCGCAAATGTGGCAAACTGCCCACGAATGTGAAAGGCAAAGTGGCGATATTGTACCTCAATAAAGAGTGCGATATCAGCACGCA
>JAYTMW010000624.1:0-10889 GCA_043728105.1 Saprospiraceae bacterium
GAAGCTGAAACAGGTTTAAATCGCAGTGTGCTGAAAATTCAAAATGCTTTGGAAGAAATTTCCAGAAACAACAATCCACAGCCTTTTTTAGACCTCATAAAAGCTTTGATTGACAAGGATTTATCCTTCCGTGATGCGCAAGGGTTTGATGAAAAACATCTCAAAATGCTCATGATTCCGTATTTGAGCCTTTCCGCCTCGCATTATGTGGTGAGTGAAGACGAATGGGAAAACGGTTACGTGGATGTCCTCCTTTTGAAAAGACCTAACGTGACAACCAAATATAATTTCATCATTGAGCTTAAATATGTGAAAAAAGGAAACGAAAATACTCTCCAAAAAGTAGCCGATGAAGGGCGTGCGCAAATTCATAAATACATCCAATCGGACAATGCTAAACGGATTCCAAGTCTGAAAGCGTGGTTGCTCGTTTTGGTGGGGCGGGATTGGGAGTTGGTGGAGGAGATAGTGGTTGATTTATGATGTCGTCATTTGACCCCCTCAGTATTTGGGCAAAACCGAACATGGCGATGAGTAGGGTTGATTTTTTCATAGTATTGATTTTTTATTTTGCCAAATGTAGGAAAAAGCAAAATAGTATCATAGTGCTATTTTAAAATCTGAAATTGATTTCTAACATAATATAACGTGGTAGAAGTTTGATTCGATTAATGTTTTTTGAATAACTTGGGTTAAAAATAGCCTTTTACTTTTCCGAGAAGTTTCAATTAGTAAAAAAAATCCCAAATTCTCTCGCCAGAAAATTTGGGATAATTCATTGTAATTATTTATGCAAAACAATATCACAACTTTCTATAAATCGACTATTCTGATTTATGGCATAATATTTCAGATTTAATTTTAATTTAGTTGCATCAATAAAACGACCTCTTGCAAGCACTGAACACTCTATTGTGTCTTTCATGTAAGTCCGTGGAAAACTTAAAACTATACTATCAAGATTTTGACTATTATCTTTAATTCTCAAACCATTCATTTGAGTAGCAAAGGTTTTTGTAGTCAAAACAGTTGCTATATTTTGTCCTACTTGCGTTGATTGCCCAAAATCAATTTTAATCGTATCCAATTTACTACAGATACTCGTACCATAAAATTCATTGGCATTGAGCATCGTACAAGTAACACCAACTTTAAATTTCCCAACGAGACAAAGACATGCTCCATCTACGCAGTCAAAACCAAATAAATCTCCGCATGGGTTGGTGTCACATTTATCTATTACTTTGTTTATGGGTACTTCCTTACAAGAACAAGCTAATATGACAAGCATAGAAAACAACATTTGATTCTTTTTCATGATCAACCTTTTTGAATGAAAAATTATGGTTACAACATTTTACGAGCATATTTTTTGGTACAAGAATCCACCAAAGTAGGTGTTCCTCCACGAGATTCATACCATTTTATTTTCAATGATAAAGTATCTTTGGACTTGTTGAACTTACCCATAACTATTGGAGCAACCATTTGAGAGCCATTATTTATGGGACATTTAACATTCCATAGATAATCATAGGTAGCATATAAACTATCTCCATCAGGCTTTTTAAAATAATCCGCTGACACGCTTTTATATCCCCCTTTTTCATTTTCTGGGAAAATAGCCGTTAAGCCTATTGTAAGCTGTTCGGGATTGGTACTTGTAAATTCAATACGAGGTTCAGCCGCAATTATTAAAATGGAGGTGTCAAAACAACGACAATTGTTAGAGATATTGTAAAAAACCAGATTATTCCCGTATATTTTGGGGTAACACCAGTTACTCATATTGTAAGATTCTGAATCACATTTACAAATTCCGTTATCACATACTTGTCTTTCTTTACAGGTAATAACGTCGCAAGGTGCTTTTTTACTACATCCAATTAGTAAAATTAAAAAGTAGAAAACGAATAAAATATTTTTCATGATTTTAATTCTTAAATTGATCTCTTTCAAAACCGCCACTCACATTTCAATACCATAATGCGTGGCAGTAATGCATAATTTTGAATAGCAATTTGATTAATATCAATATTGGTAAAAGAGTATTCTCGGACATTAAAAATATTATATAAATCTAAATAAAGAAACATTTTTGAGGTCTTTATTTCATATTGACCCGTAATATCCGTGAAAATTTGGTTACTATTTTCTCCAAACTGTGATTTAAAAGTAGTGTATTCATTGTCAATTGTAAAAAATAATTTTTTATTGAACCGCCACTTAGTTTTAAGCCACACTTGCTGTTGAGAAAACGTAGAACTTATATCTTGTCCATTTGTCCTCGTTGATTGTTTGTTAAATGATAGGGCAGACCCAACAATAAAATTGAAAAGTCCATCATAGGTTGAAACGAATTGAGTAAGGTAACGACTACTGAGTTGTGTATTTTTTTCTAAATCACCATTCCCAATGCCATTATATGAAGTATAAATACTATGATTGGTTTCTACTTTTGCACTAAGATTTATACTTGGAAAAAATTTCATTATTTGAGATGTAAGGATATAATTCTGATTATTCTTTTGCTGATTGATGCTTTCAGTTTGGATGAAAAAAGGGGTAAACGTATAGCGAGCATTGCGAGCATTGCCATCCAATAAATACATAAAATTGAGGTATCCTTCTAATTTTTTAGCAGAATTATCAAATCGATATAATGTTGAAATAGCATGACCGTTGGTACGAAAAGGCATAACTACATTACGATTCAAATTACGATAGTCTTTGAAAATATAATTGCCCACGACATCATCTAATTCAGAAAATCTGGCTCGATAATTATATGTCCCACTAATACTATTACGGTCATTCCACTTCCATTTTATTGTAAAACGAGGTGTAGTATATAGCCAGTTTTTATCAAAATTATTAATTCGCTTAATATTGTCTATCAGTTGATTGTGTTGTTGGATAACCGTAAATTTGCCGCCAATATTGACATCTCCAATGTCAATATTATAGCTTGTTGAGGCAAAAAAATCTTGTGTCAAATACTGAACTCTGTTTATATAGTTTGAGTCCTCAAAAAGTCGTTTCTCACCCTTGCTTTCAGTAATAATAGAGCTAAAAGCACCATCTTTTCTAATTGAGCCACCCACAGAAAAATTAATTTTATGAGCATTGCGCCATGCTTTCACAAGGCGAGCCACAAACCCACCATATTCAGTTGAGACTTGAGCATTTTGACTTAAACCTGTAAAATCAAGATTGGGTTGATTGATGAGTGATACATAATTTTCTTTAGGAATAAGGGTTAAACTTTGTGGATGATTCTCTCGTATGTATGCGCCCTCAACCACAATGGCAGCACTATCTGATATTTTCATCGTCAAACTCATAAGATTACGCCAAAGTGCAGAACGCCCATTTAATTCCTGTATGATGTTTTTATCATTAATATCTATTGTGCTAAGAGTAGCATTATTCTCATTTTTATATTCATTAACAAGGGTTAAATTAGCATTTTTACTGAGGGGTATCTTATTTTCAAGATGAAAATTCTCAACCGAGGGTCTGAGCGTGGCTTGTGCTATCTCCTTTACCGAAAATTGGTTGTTACCCAATAAATATTGCGTTAAGTTATTTTGCTGTTGTAGAATCCGATTTTTTGAAAATAAGCCAATCATTTTAAGCGTCCATCCTTCCGTAGGGCGGGTTAAAAAATTGACAGAAGCGAGTTGCGTTTGGTTGATATTTATGCGTCTTTCAGATAGATTTGGGGCAGAAAGGCGGGGCGTAGGTATCAAAATAGACGCTTCCACTGCGGGGTCATAATAGTCTGGGTTATTGAAGCGACTAACAAATTTATCTTGATTTATGCCATCATTACCCAGATTACTACCTACATTATTGACACCGCCCAAAGCGAAAAATTTCATTTTCCCCAAGAATGAAATCAAATTAGTATTGGCATCATAGTGGTTTGTGAAACCACCACCCGCACTTACACTACCAAATAATGCCTTTTTTCTGTCTTTCTTAAAATTCAAATTGAGAATTTGCCGTTCCGAATTTTCAATATTTTTCAGTAAAGGATTGTTTGAATATCGGTCAATTACTTGCACTTCATCAATAAGGCTGGCGTGAAGATTTTTAGATGGTATTTTATTATTGGTATTAAAAATATCATCCCCTTCAACTAAGATACGCTCAATGGGTTTCCCCTTATACATGATACTGCCGTCATCTTTAACAACAATACCTGGAAGTTTTTTTAAGACATCTTCTAAAACCCGCTCAGTACTGTCAATAAAATATTTTACCTTAAAAGTCGTGGTATCTTTACGCACTACTTTGTCGGGTTTATCCGCCTTTATAGTAAGGGTTGGAAGATTAAACTTTTCATCATTTAATTGAAAATCAAGCGTGTAATTTGATTTATCTTTTACTAAAACAAGTAAGTTTTCCACTTTTTTAAACCCAATACTACTTGCTGATAAGGTTAACGAGTCTCCCTTCGATTGAGAAATTTTGAGATCGAATTCCCCTCTATCATTCGTAAAAGCATAAGCGGCTATCGTTTTCTGATGTAAAAAAATTACCGTTACCGTGGCAAAAGGAATAGGTATATTGGTAGAATCCCGTACAATACCTCGCACTGTTACTTGTCCTGTCAGTTTAAAAATAGCTGATACTAAAATAGCCAATGTAAGATATTGTGCTTTGCTCATATTTGCCTTCTTTTAGAGTTAATAACAACGTTCTATGGTGTTCGTATAAACATTACCGCCTCCTTGAAAAGTACCACCTACCTGCTGTGCTTTAGCTACTACTCCTTTTGTGAGATCTCTAATCATCTCATAGTGGGCAGCCGTAAATTGTGCGCAATCATATACAACACGTTTCCCCTCAGTAGGAGCTTCAATTTTTTCAGTAAATTCTGCAGACAAAGTTAAAGATGTAAAATTAAATTGAACATGTTTTTTCTCATCATAAGCCTCAATGATTAATCCAGGCAGACCTCGCAATTTCCAAGGACCATCTGGAATGGGTATTTTAGGATTAAACCAAGCAATATAATGTCTTCCTCTAAAGTCACATTCAGCCTTTTGTAATACCATGTCTTGAATATTTTTTGTTTCCTCATCAATTTTCCAATCAATCATATAGGTATCTGATATGATTCTTAGCTCTTGGACATAGTCTCTACATATAAGGTTTTGACTGGAATAATCCTTAAAAACGATATTGCCGATTGGATCGGAAGCTCCATTCTTAACTTTCAGATACATACTACCATCTCCCTTTTTTACAAGTTTTTGGGATTTTGACTTAGATTTACGATCCCATACATAAACAGATTGTTTTTTTTCGGTATCGAAATACAGAAAACTTTCTGTTTCA
Source organism: Saprospiraceae bacterium (assembly GCA_043728105.1). Lineage (GTDB taxonomy): Bacteria > Bacteroidota > Bacteroidia > Chitinophagales > Saprospiraceae > JAAFJT01. The sequence continues at coordinate 5,350 of JAYTMW010000624.1, forward strand.
TTTTCAACTGTTCCGTTTATAGTGTCAAATACAAGTATTTGATTATACATAACTGATCCTTTCGTCTTGGTAGATTGGGCTATCAGATGCGTATTCGCCCACGTGATAAAAAAAAGTAAATAATTTATTTTTTTCATGTTTAATTTATTTAATTATGATAAAATAATTAACCATTTAGGCGTTAAACAAAAAATAATATACCCAACTTAGTCATTCTATTTCCTTTACTCTGCGTTAAATCCTTTTTGAATAATCCATTATTTCTCAAAAAATTTGTCTTGATTAAAGAAAATATAAAGACCAATTTGGGTATATTATTTTTTGTTTAACGCCTAAACCCTAAGATAATCCATCGTACAGAGGTTTAAAAAAATTTAATTCGGCTCTATCTTTATATTTAAACTTTTCCTAAAAACTTAGTTGATAAGGGAAAGGCATCACCTCCTCTCCCTTATTTATTTGTAATTACTGTTGATTACCGCCACCCCCAGTACACTGAAAAGAAGAAATAAGATTTAATAACGCAGATTCTGTTGATGCACACAGAGTCATACTTACATAAGCAATTGCCACTCCATTAGAACAAATAGGTATAGGGGCGTTAGTGCAAACCTGAACAGCTATTGCCTTGTTACTGTTCTTAGTAAAACATACAGCTTCATTCAATTGTTTTTTGTTTGTTGCTGGTGATTGCAAAGTATTTTTAGAAATCATAAGTGGATTAACAGCCCTATTAGCGAATAAACCACCAGAAAAAGCTGTTAAAAATAAAGCAGAAACGATTAATTTTTTCATTGTCAAAAAATTTTAAAAGATTAAAAATTTGGTTAAAATAAATTGCTTGCAAGCATGGCACAAATCTCCAATATATTTTCCATTCCGACAACTGAAATAAACGACAATAAACGACAACAAGTGTCATTAAATGTAAACAAACAGCATTAAGTGTTAAAAAAGTATTTTCTCAATTCGGGCGGCAAAAACGCAGGCTCCCCTAATTCTTTAAAAATCAACTTTCCGTCGTCAATTGTCAGACTCCGATTGGCAATGCAGAGACACGCTTTTTTCATTCTAAAACGCAACGCACTTGTTGTAATTCTGTACCACTCCGCAATATCAAAACGAGTAAGTGGGCCATTTGGAAATCTTCCGTCATTTTTGGGTATTTCTTCTTTCATGTTTTTGTTTAGATTTTTAAGTGAATAATTTTTGAATTCTTTACTCATTCGTTATTCTCTTTCAAATCAGACATCTCGCATGAGCGAAATGAGCGAAATGAGCGAAATGCTACGTCAATTTTACGATTTAAGTTTAAACGTCATTTTGTTATATGGTCTTTTAGTTACGAAAAAGTTGTTAGTCTATTTGATTCACAAAAGTATATTTCTTTTTTCAAACAAAAAAGCATTGAAACGAACTTTAACATATAAAAGTAAACACAAATTAAGCACCCCCCTCAGTATTTCCCTCAAAAATCCATTAAAATGACAACCCAAGATAGACTTAACATTCTACGCATTGCTTTTTACGCACCTCAAACAAATTCTTTTTAGCTCAGATTTATTGCGATTAAAATTATAAAAAATCGCTGCATTTTTGGATTTATGTCTTTTTTTAATAGATATTTACCCCTAAAAGAAATTGAAACACACACAAATCTAAATACATGAAAAAGTTTTTTCTTCCTATTTGTCTAATTCTATTCATCAATCCCATTTTTTCACAAAACTATATCGAAACCGATGTCCTCGTCATTGGCGGTGGTGCAAGTGGCGTGACAGCGAGCATCCAAGCCGCTCGATTGAATGTTAAAACGATTTTAGTTGAAGAAACAACTTGGCTTGGGGGCATGCTCACGAGTGCGGGCGTGAGTGCAACGGACGGTAATCACAACATGCCATCAGGTATGTGGAAGGAATTTAGAGACCAATTGCGCAAATATTATGGCGGGGCAAAGGCACTGGAAACGGGCTGGGTATCGAACACGCAATTTGAGCCAAGCGTGGGTAATGAAATTTTTAAAAATATGGTTTTAGATGAAAAAAACTTAAAAATCTTGTACGAAACCAAGTTTTTTAGTTTAAAAAAAATAAAAGCGGATAGAAATATTATACCCAATATTGAAAGCGGTTGGGAGGTATCTTTTAAAAATAAACTCAAAAAAAACATCAAAATACGGACTCGAATTTTGATTGATGCAACTGAATTGGGTGATATTGCAAAAGCCGCAGGTGTGAAATATCGCATCGGAACGGATGACTCGGCGCAATCAGGCGAATTGGGTTTTGCTTTCAATAAAACAGATGTTGTTCAAGACTTAACTTATTGCGCCATTCTCAAAGATTATGGTAGCGAACCTGCGCCGCTTGTTGCGAAACCCGTTGGCTATAATTCGTCTTTATATGACTGTTGTTGCAAGCAATCTTGTATGAAAGGTGAGGCAAAACATGATTGCGATAAGATGTTGAGTTATGGTAAATTGCCAAAGGATAAGTACATGATTAATTGGCGTTTAAAAGGCAATGATTATTACACCAACATTATAGATGCGGATGAAAAGACCCGCCAAAAGGCTTTTGATGAGGCAAAAAAGGTGACTTTAGGCTTTGTTTATTACATTCAAAATGAAATGGGTTATAAGAATTTGGGACTTGCCGATGATGAATTTCCGACAAAAGACAGGCTGCCTTTAATGCCATATCATCGTGAAAGCCGCCGTACTGAGGGGGTCGTTAATTTGACCGTAAATCATTTGATGCAGCCTTTTGAAACCAAAGATGCGCTTTATAGAACGGGTATTGCCGTCGGTGATTATCCGCTTGATCACCATCATGAAGCCTACAAAGGTACGCAACCAAACCTCAATTTACCCGAAATACCGTCCTTCAATGTGCCTTTGGGTAGCTTGATTCCGAAGGAAATGGATGATTTTATTGTCGTTGAAAAGAGTATTTCTGTAACGAATATTGTCAACGGTGCGACTCGTTTACAGCCTTGCGTTTTGCTGATTGGACAAGCGGCGGGTGTTTTAGCAAGCGAGTGTATTAAGCAAAATAGACAGCCAAAAGACGTGTCTATAAGGCGGGTTCAGTCTGTTTTGTTGGAAAAACAAGCGTATTTGATGCCTTATTACGACATAAAACCCGATCATAAATATTTCAAAGCCATACAACGCATCGGAGCAACGGGATTACTGAGGGGTCGAGGTGAGTCGCAAGGCTGGGCCAATCGCACATGGTTTAACCCCGATACGACCATTAGTTTGCACGAACTCAAACGCATTGTGCCAGAATTAGAACACAGCGACATCATACCCAATGCTGATGAAGGTAGAAATATAGATTATTCAAAACCAGCCACGGTTGAGGAAACACTCCGCATCCTTTGGCGATATGGTTTTGAGGTGCAAAAATACCGTACTGATAAGTGGCAAGATGAGTCTTCTTTCAGAAAATATGTCTTAAAAAATTGGGGCAATTTTCACCTCAAAGAATACTCCCCTACTCGACCCGTCAGGCGTTTAGAAGTCGCTATTTTATTGGATGACTTGTTTGATCCTTTTAATAAAATGGAGGTGGATTTGAAGGGGGCGTTTAGGAAATAGGCTTCTGCAAAGGGAAAATACTGAGGGGGTAAACAAAAATAGCGGATGACACAAATCACCCGCTATTCTTATTTAACGCCATTTATCAAAACAAAGAAATCCCCTCCAATTGAAAAATTTCAGGCAAATGCTCATTGTCGTTAAAAGAAACGCCCAAATCTTTAATCAGACCCGTTTTAATATCAATCACCCAACCATGCACGTGAGGCGCACGTCTTTTTGTCCACGCATTTTGAACAATCGTCGTTTTCCCCATATTAAAAACTTGTTCAATCACATTGAGCTCAACAAGACGGTCAAAACGCAACTGTTCGTCCGCTATAGCATCCAATTCGTGGCGGTGCATCCGATAAACATCTTTGATATGGCGCAACCAATTGTCAATAATACCGTGTTGCAAATTGCCCATTGAAGCCTTCACGCCGCCGCATCCGTAATGCCCTGCCACCACAATATGGTTCACTTCCAACACATTCACGGCGTAGTCCACCACGCTCAACATGTTCATATCAGTGTGCACAATCACGTTGGCGATGTTGCGATGCACGAACACCTCTCCTGGCAGCGTACCCGTCATTTCGTTGGGCGGAATACGGCTATCAGAGCAACCGATATAGAGCAATGGCGGCTTTTGACCTTTGGCAAGTTTTTCAAAGTAATCGGGTTCTTCGTTCAGCCTGTTCGTCACCCATGTTTTGTTATTTTCAAAAAGCTGTTTGTAGAAATCCATAAAATTTGGGCTTTAAATTGTGTCAAAATATTGTTTTTTTTTGAAACCTAATGTAGCGGCAATTTTAACCACCGAAGTGACATAATAAATGGGTTATCACGCCATTCGGCGGTTAAAATTGCCGCTACATCAGGTTTCAAAATTCATCTTTATAAATCTTCCTTGCCATTTCCCAAGCCTCTTTTTGAGCTTGTTCGATTATGGCTGCAAGGTCAAATTCAGGCTCTTTAGTTGCTTTTTTCGGTTCTTCTTTTGGCTTTGCCGTTAAAGTTTTATAAATTTCTGAAATGTCAAAAGGGTCGATTTGGGCAGGGTCAATGGGTGTTTTTCCGGGATTGAAAATAGCATCCGCTTGGGCTTGCGACACCTTGTTAATGTGTTCGAGGACATACGCTAAATCAGGCTTTAATTCCTCGTCTAAATTTATTTTAAAATTTTTCTTTCCCACAATTAAAATTTGTTTAAAACATATTTTTTTGAAACACATAGGCACATAGAAAACATAGATACATGTATAATTATTTGATTTTCAATTAGTTATAAAAATTATTTCTTAAAACTATGTGTCCAATGTACCTCGTATGTTTTAAAAAATCTATCTTGTTTTCTTAAATATACAACTGTTTTTGACTACCCAACCCGTCAATACTCAACTCCACAACGTCTCCTGCCGACAAATACTGAGGGGGTTTAAATCCGAGACCTACGCCAAAGGGTGTGCCCGAAGAAATCAAATCACCTGCCTCTAATTTCATAAATTGAGACATATAATAGACAATATGATTTGGGCTAAAAACCATCGTTTTAGTATTGCCGTTTTGCTTCTGCACACCATTCACGCTGAGGTGCATATTTAAGTTTAAAACGTCTTTAATTTCATCTTTTGTCACCAAATAAGGACCCGTTGGACAAAAATTTGGACATGATTTTCCTTTAATCCATTGCCCTCCACGCTCCAATTGAAAAGCCCTTTCGGATAAATCATTGACCACGCAATAGCCCGCAATGTGATCTTCCGCTTCTTCTTCGCTGTTCAAATATAGGGCATCTTTTCCAAGAATAATACCCAATTCGACCTCCCAATCCGTCTTTTCAGAGCCTTTTGGAATAGGCACATTGTCGTAAGCTCCGCAAATGGTGTTCGCTAATTTGCCAAAAATTAAAGGCTCTTTTGGCACTTCCATACCCGCTTCGGCGGCGTGGTCG
>JAYTMW010000625.1:0-5020 GCA_043728105.1 Saprospiraceae bacterium
ACGGAGTGCTGTATGGAAGTACGGAGTACGGAGTGCTGTATGGAAGTACGGAGTACGGAGTGCTGTATGGAAGTACGGAGTACGGAGTGCTGTATGGAAATAAGTCCAGCGGACTTGTGTACATCAATCCGTACTCATTACTTCCATACGGCACTCCGTACTTCCATACAGTACCTCTTTCTTATTATCCTAAAAAAAAATGACACGCATGATGACACATTATTTTACAGATTCGTGATTCCAAAGAGGCCCCTCAGTATTTTTAGTTTATTTCAAATAAATTTTCTATTTCTTCTTTATTTGTTTCTTTAAAATCAATTTGAACAGTCTTATTTGCATAAATCGTTAAATTCGATTTATAAGAATATGTTTTACCGTTTTTAGTAGTGAAAGCAATAAGTTTTGTATTTGCACCAATAGGAATATTGGAAAATCCTGCAATATATTTAAGACCTTTAAAATCAGTAAAACTACTTTGCATAACACTATTTATATCTTTAAAAAGAAGGAAAACATTAGCACTTTGAACATTATCCTTTTCATTAAACTCAATTTGTAAATTGGTTAGTTTATCATCATTACTAAATCTATCGCAATTTATCCAACCTAATTTTTTAACTTCTATTATAGCATAGGCAAATGCTTCATTTTCAGTTTCATCCTTAATAAGTTGTTTTTCCGCTTCATTTAAAGGTGTTTTGTCGTCAACTTCTTCAACGTATTTGAAAATAGCATCTAAATCACTATTAGATGAAAAAGAATCTGATCCAGATGAGACTGTATCTAACTTAGATTTTGCTTTCGTAATAGCTTTATTTTCAAATTTCTGATTCGCTTCTTGCCAATTCAACTGCCCCAAACTATCTCTTTCACCATAAAACAACGACATATCAGATTTGGCTAATTTAGGAAATTGAACTGCCATACTTTTCCCCTCTTTCAATTTTAGCGTATTTTTATCAGAAGACAAATTAATGAAGTACGCACCACCTGACACAAGCAAGCGACCATTTGAAACGGTGGGTGCATTGGCTTTGAGCATATCTTTTTGATTGGTCAATTCCTTCAATTCTACTTGAATAGTTTTACCTAAGGGTTGACCATTTTCAGTAATAAGGTCATTCGGATTGATAAATAAAATAGTACCTTTTTTGCCTTTAACCTTTGAAGGTTTATTGGTCAAAACCGTGAAGATTTGTGAAGATTTATCCAAACTACCCATAAAATCATTGAGTTTTTTAAACTCGACAGAAGCATTTGGAGCTTGATTTTCATTGGTTGAAGAATTAGAATTATTACAACCAAACAATGCACATAAAATCAGTAAAGCGAAAAGTTGAGATTTAATCATTTGTGATAGTTTAAAATGTTAAATAAGGTAGATGATTGAGGTGCTGTTTTTCCATAAGAAACATCATAATTTTATCTGAAATAATAAAAGGAGCATCATTTGCATGACACCCCCTCAGTATTTTCAATGATTTTATGCTATCAATTGTTACTTTTCGATTGCTCTCTTTTTTTCATTTCTTCTATGATGTCAAGAATTTTAGTCTCGGGCATATCGAAAAGGCGACAAAGCAGTGCTATATCTTGACTACTTTGGTAGGCTTTGAAAATGGTCTTTTTTTCACCTATGTCAATGCCTAAGTCTATGCCACGTTTTTCGCCACGTTTTTCGCCACGCTTTTCACCTTTTTGTTCTATTTCTTCAAGAAAATTATACATCGTTTTCTTTTTTGATTGATTATTAGATTGTTCGATTAGACTTAGGACTTCTTTCTTCGTTATCCCACCTAATTTATTAGACAAATATACATAAAAAGATTTGACAAAATCCAACGTTTCTTTGGAATTATTTTCTTCATGCCCGATGAAAATCAAGTCCAAAAAGTGGCTTTTCAGGTATTCCTTTTCTGTGTAATGTTTGAGCGCAAGAAAGGCTTTTCTCAAAAAAACGACTTTAAAAGTCTCTATCATCGAATCCGAATAATCCTGCAAATTAGTCAAATAATAGGCATTTTGGTCTATAAAACCTTGAATAGCAGGGTCAACATCGCCAAAATACGTATGAAATGGTTTTTCTTCCCACTTTTGCTTACCATGATATACGATGATTGGAATCACCACTTTCAAAGGTTGACCCGCCGCCAATTGCTTGTTGTACGCCCCTTGTTTGTAGTCGCCAATTTGTACGTGAGGATAGGCAGGCACATAGCTTTTATGCTCAAAAATAAAGCATATTTGCACGATTAGTTTTGAACCCCTCAGTTGGCATTGCCACACAATATCGGAATAAAATGCGCCCAATTCAGCCGTGATATAGGTCGTATTATCCAATTCGAGCGTATCTAAATCCAGTTTTTCACTTAAATGTTTCGGAAATAAGTCATGAAAATATCCTTTTACGACTTTCACCATCGAAAATAAAAACTTAAAAAACTTATCGTTGGGATTGTTTATCAATTGTTGGTTTTCTTCGGGTTGCGGTGTTTTCGTTTTCTCTTTTTTTGCCATCGTTCTGGTTTGTTTTCTGATAAATTGTATGTTAGAATTGAGGTCGAAAGTAAAAATAAAGTCAAATAAGTAGTACACTTTTTGGCTTTATTTTTAATTGGAGAAAGTAAAATTCAGAATTTATAACCGTTTCCGCAAAACCCAATCATGATGCACTTCCTCACCAAACATAAAATCTTTTCGAGCAAATTTCTCCCACCCATTGCGCTCATAAAAGCGAATTGCTCCATGATTTTCAAGCCAAACGACCAAATAAATCCACTCAAAACCTTGCTCACGGGCATAGTTTTCAGAAAAATCTAAGAGAATTTTGCCGTAGCCTTTGTTCCAATATTGGGCTAACAAATACAAGCGTTGCAACTCAATTGCCTTCACATTTGGGAAAAACTCCTCTGACCTATCCCATCGTAATTTGACGTAACCCGTCATAAGAGGCCCCTCAGTATTTTCTTCATTCAAAGCATAAAAAATAGATTCCTTATGCCGTAATTCTTCAAGCATGACTTCCTCCGTGAAGGCTTTTGCGACATACAATTTGAAATTTTCAGGGTTGCTGTCTTTTTCAAAAGCGTCAATAAAAGACTGTTTTGCAACAGGCAGAAGGGTTGATAAATGTGTTTCATCACAACGAATAAGAGTCATACTTGATTTTTTTTGTCATTACTTTTTTGATTCGAACAAATGTAAAATAATAACCAAATAATTTGAGCAATTCTGAACCTTCAAAGTTAAGAGAATTTTAAAAAATATAAAGCCTACTTGTCAAAACACAATAAATATCTAACTTGCAACCAAAATGAGTTATTGAGTTACTCATTACTGCAAACAAGTCAGCAATATAACAATTCAACAATATAACAGCAAGAACTCCTTTTAAAACATGACAACCAAATTACGCATTACATATACTCAGATTTTTGCCATCGCTGCGCCACTCATTTTGGGCAGTGCGGGGCAAAATATTGTTGTTCTCAGCGACAGCATTTTCCTTTATTACCAAAGCGAAGATGACTTTGCGGCGATTGGTTTTGTGGGCGTTTTCTACCTCATTATTGCCGCCATTGGCTACGGTTTTTCAAAGGGCGGACAGGTGATGATTGCTCGACGCATGGGCGAAGGCAAACCCGAAGAAGTGGGGCGCAATTTTTTCGATATGCTTTATTTTGAGCTGGCTTTGGCGACCGTGATGTTTCTGTTTATGCAGTTCGGGTGTCCTTATTTGTTCAAAATGATGATAAAATCGCCCGTTATTTACGAAAAAAGCCTTGAATTTTTGAAATATCGGTCGTGGGGCGTGTTTTTTAGCTACGGTGGTTTGGCGATGATTGCGCTCTACACGGGCGTGGCTCGCACCAAATTCATCATGTGGGACACGGGCATTATGGGCATTTTGAACATCGTTTTGTGCTATCTTTTGGTGTACGGCAAATACGGATTTCCAGAAATGGGCATCGGTGGCGCAGGCTTGGCGAGTACGCTTGCGGAAGGTGCAGCGTTCATTGCTTTTGTGATTTATATTTATTTTGATAAAAATGCAGAGGAATATCACCTTTTCAAACCTCGAAAAGTGGACATCAACATCATCAAACAGCAGATGACTATTGGTATTCCTTCGGTTGCGCAGCCAGTTGTGGGTTTGGGTAGTTGGTTTTTGTTTTTTAGCATTGTTGAGAAAATGGGTGTGCGTGAATTGGCGATTACCAATTTGGTGCGCATGATATATTTACTTTTATCAATACCATGTTGGGGTTTTGCGTCGAGCATCAATACGTTGGTGAGTAATGTAATTGGTCAAGGTGATATGAATCAAGTGATGCCTACTATTTGGAAAACGGCGAAATTGTGCTTGGGCATTACCATGCTTTTTGCGCTGCCGATACTTTCGTTTCCGCACTTTTTTCTTGAACCATTGCTTCAAAAAACGGGCGAAGCGAACCTTTTGAATGATGCGATTCCTATTTTACGCCTCTTAATTGTGATACTCGTTTTGTTCAGCGTTGGCGGCGTTTATTTTAATGCTTTGGCCAGCACGGGGGCGGCTCTGATGGGTTTGTGGCTGCAAATTGTTTGCGCTATTCTTTACCTCATTTATATTTACAGCATCCTGACTTTCACTAACGGTGGGCTTCCTTTGGCTTGGACAGCGGAGATTTTTTATTGGATTATTATGATGGGAGCAACTATATGGTATCTGAAATCGAATCGGTGGCAATCCATTAAAATGTAATCAGAATGAATAGAATTTATACCAGAATAAATAGGATAAACAATTGATAATCAATTATTTATAAAAAATCGGCAGATAAATCAGCCGCTACAAATCAACAATATGTCTAAGATTTTTTACCACATCACCACGCCCGAAGTATGGGCTTCTTTTTCGGATAAAGATTATTGCAGCGCAGCAAGTTTGGAGACCGAAGGATTTATTCATTGCAGCTATCCGTCTGAATTGGAGGAGACTTTGGCTTTGCATTTTAAAGGTATCGAAAAAGTATTGCTT
>JAYTMW010000626.1:0-4107 GCA_043728105.1 Saprospiraceae bacterium
TTCAAACAATTGTGCATATTTTTTGCCCACAAAAGTCTTGTTTTTCAAAGAAAAATCGTTGCGAAAATCACGCCCCTCAGTCCCGCTTAAATCGGGATTGTGAATATTTTGTGCTTCATAATTGCCTGTGAACGATATGTTTATATCTTTTTTTATTTTCAAAATAGTTAAAATCGTTTCAAGGATTTCATAATTAAAGTCAAATAAAAAGGTGTATTGGGTTTGATAAAACTTTTCAAAAACGGGTGCATAAAACATCCAAAAAGGCGCAGAGCCATAAGCCGTTTTGATGCTTTGCCAATGCTGCCTTTGCCAATCCACATCGTAAGAAATAGCCACATCACGGATGGTTTGGTGGTTGTTTTTACCTTTTTTCAACGGAATACTGAGGGGGGTCGCACCCAAAGACGTGGCAATATAGCAACGATTGCGGAAACTACCTTTTTGATAATTTTCAGAATCTTCTATTGAAATTGCTTTGAATTGAACAAATTTTGTTAGATATTCGATGTTTGGAAGGTAATGTAAAGGCATGATAGCCACTTGATTTTGAAGCATGATATTAACTTTTCTATGATTTTTTGACAAAAATACCCTTTAATCGAACTATTCGATTACTTTTGCGGCAGTTTTTAAAACGACATAATGGAATTATTTTTTTTACTCTTATTCTTGATTTTAGTAAGCGGCTTATTTGTTACGTCGGAAACGGCATTAATTACAGCACGTAAAACCCGTTTAGAAATAGCGGCCAAAAAAGGTAATGCGGGCGCACGTGCTGCACTATCTTTGCTAAGTTCTCCCAATAAATTCCTCTCTACATCTCAGATTGGCATCACGCTCGTAAGCATCGTTATTGGTGCGGTCGGTGGTGAGGAATATGCCCACAAAATAGCCCCATATTTTGAGTCTATTCCTTATTTTACGCCAGAAACTGCGCTCATTCTTGCCAAAGTCATCAATGTTTTTATGATTGGCTACGTCACCATCGCTTTTGGTGAAATGATTCCGAAGCGCATTGGTATGTCGAAACCCGAGAACATTTCGCAAGTTGTGGCAATTCCTATGAGTTGGGTTGCGCTCATTATGCGTCCGTTTGTGTGGCTTTTGAGCAAAACAACGGAAGTGTCGATGCGTCTTTTGGGCATCAAAAAAGATGAATCAAAGGTGACAGAAGAAGAAATAAAGGCGATTATTGACGAAGGTGCAACGGCGGGTACGATTGAAGAAATTGAACAAGACATTGTGGAAAATGTGTTCCATTTGGGCGACAAAAAAGTAGGCACTTTAATGACCAATCGCTCCGATATTGTCTGGATTGACGTGAGTGATAGCGTTGATTCGAATTTGGCGAAAATGCAATCTAACAACCACTCCATATATCCTGTCAGCGAAGATTCTTTTGAAACTATTATAGGTGTGGTGCATGTGAAAGATATATTGAGTACGCTCTTGAAAAAGCAACCCATAGATTTTTATAAATTGGTACGAAAAGTCAATTATTTTCCAGAAACCATGAGTGCTTACTCAGCTTTGGATAAATTTAAAGTGACAAAAATTCATCAAGGTATCGTTGTGGACGAATACGGCACGATGGTCGGCATCATCACTATCAATGACGTTTTTGATATGTTGGTAGGCGATATTTCTGAAGATGATGGTCAGATTTCGTATGAGTTAATTCCCCGTGAAGATGGTTCTTGGATCATTGACGGACAATATCCGTGGGACGATTTTTTAAAGGAATTTTCAGTGGATGACGACACGCATCAACGAGAAGGCTTCCATACAATGGGTGGTTTTGTTTTGCATATTTTAGGTGAGTTACCAAAAGAAGGTGAAATTGTAAAATGGAACAATTTTGATTTTGAAGTCATAGATATGGATGGCATGAGGATTGATAAAATCATTGTTAAAAAGAAAGATGATTAATTAAGGCGTTAAACAAAAAATAATATACCCAAATTGGTCTTTATATTTTCTTCAATCAAGGCAAATTTTTTGAGAAATAATGGATTAGGGATGAAGTAAAAAATAACCTACCCATCTTAATAATTCTATTCCCTTACTCGGCGTTGAATTCCTCTTAAATAATCTATTATTTCTCAAAAAATTCGTCTTGATTAAATAAAATATAATCATCAATATGGGTACGTTATTTTTTACTTCATCCCTTACTTAAAAAGAATTTAACGCAGTGTAAAGGAAATAGAATGACTAAGTTGGGTATATTATTTTTTGTTTAACGCCTAATGTCAATTATCAAGATTATACCCCCCCAGTATTTATCTAAAATAATCCTTTGATTCAAGCCTACTTAAAAAAAAGTATAAGTTGGAGTCAAAAAAATATTTAGTCGTAAAGTATTGGTAATCAATATTTTACGACTATTTTTTTGTTACTTAATTCAAAAAAAACGTCTAAGAGTAGATATATTTAATATTTGAGTTGTTACTTTGCGCAAATTTTTTTCAAATAATTATAATCTAATTTTATTTTTTCAATCTAAAATCTATTTCTCTATGAAGTTTTTAAAATTATCCTTACTTGGCTTAATCTTAGGTTTTTCATTCACATCATGTACGCCTGACACGACCAATAATCCAACACCCGTTGTTAAAGAATACGCTCAATTTGGTTTTATCCATGCTGCTCTTGACGTTTTGGGTGTAGATGTTGCCTTAGATGGTTCTAAAAAAACGACAACTGCGGTAACTTATGGCAACACAATGCCTTATGCCGAAACTGAAATTGTTGCTGGCGCAAAAACAAAAATTGGATTAACAATAGGCACTACTACCACTGTTGATTCATTTATTATCAATTCAGCTACTTCTTCAAAATCAAAAAAAGTAGGCTTTTTGACAATTGCTTACAATGATTCAGCGGCAACACGTGCGGCTAAAATTTATACTTTTTCAAATGATTTGGCCGCTCCAACTGGAACGAAGGCTAAAATTAATGTGGTGCATTTAGTGGCAGATTTTGCTAAAACTGCCCTTGACGTGCGTTATGTTGCACCGGGTGCAGTAGCGTCAACGACTTCACCAAAAATTGCTGAGAACATTGCGTTTAAGGCAGTTAGTAATTTTATCGAGGTTGATCCAGGTACTTATGATATGAAGTTTTTGCAAGGCGGAACGCTCAATGCGTTTGTATCTTTAGCAAACACGGGTGCAGCTGGTGGAGCTGGTATAAAATTAGAAAGTGGTAAAATTTACACGGTTGTCATGAGAGGATTATACAATGGTTCTAATGACAGAAATGTTAAATTGACTGTTTTTAATCATAACTAAATTTTAAAAGAGTATTTTGTAAGTGGTCTAAAGTATTGATATTCAATGTTTTATAAAAGTTAAAACGTGAATTATTTGCTTTGAACTTCTTTAAATATAGAAATGGCTGTCAATTTTGACAGCCATTTTTTTGCTCATTACGATTGAAGGTTTATCTATGTCCCTACGGAATGTTGAACGTAATAAACTATTCGTTTAAAAGTTTAGTTTTCAAAAATGGTCTAAAATAAAAGCGGCTAACTTGTTACCAAGTCAACCGCTTTTTCGTTTTTTATAAATCACTTTTTATTGCCAATTAATTCACGGATTGCGTTGCCAACGAACCTTCATTCGGATTGTGCATCATCAAAACCCGTGAGATTTTCTCAATCATTTCTTCTGGAGAAAAAGGCTTGCCGATGTGGTCTGTCATACCAAATAGTTGGGCTTTTTCTTTCTCCGTCACGTAAGCGGAAGCCGTGAGTGCGATGATTGGTAATTCAGATTTTGCTGGCTCTTTCAAGCGACGAATTTCAGCAACGGCTCTATAACCATCCATGCGAGGCATTTGAATATCCATCAAAATGAGGTCAAAATCTTTCATTTGAACGGCTTCTAAACCTTCTAAACCGTCATTTGCAGCGGTGACAATCATGCCTTTTTTCTTCAACATATTCACGACAAGCATTTGATTCACTTTGTTATCTTCTACTACCAAAATGCGTTTTCCTTCAAGGAAATTGTCGTTGAATGCAGGTACATTGACCCCCTCAGTATTTTTCTCGATTTTCTTCTCATCAATCACTTTAAATGGTAAAAACAAGGTCGTTAC
>JAYTMW010000627.1:0-1847 GCA_043728105.1 Saprospiraceae bacterium
CTTTTGTTCTATAAAATCAGCAAGTCTTTCTTGCGATTTAAAATAGATTCTTTTCTCTCCGTGGACTTTGTCCTTAACCACAATACCCGGTATCCATTGTGATTTATATGGGCTTGCAAAAGGATAAAACTTTGGACTATAAACCCCAATTTCTTTAACTCTGTCGCTATAAAAAACTGTGAAATCAACTTCTTCATCATTGAAAAATAATTCAGGATGTTCGATTATTTCTTGTATTGATTCACGGTCTGAAATTTTCCTGTTACTCTTTATCTTTTTTAATTCTAATTTTTGGTTTTCTGAAATTATTACTCTTGTCGTTTCACCATTGTTGCCTGAGATTGGATAAATATCTCTCACAGTTGGTAATCTGTCAAAAGTGCTGGTAAATCCAACTGGGTTAGCAATATCGACTGTTGGATATATTTCAAGAAAACCATTATTGAAGTCAATATCTAATTTAATTTTTTCAGGAATAAATAATTCTTGATTATTCAAAAAATGCTCTAATGTCAAACCGCTTTCATTGGAAAGCGTTCTTAATTCCGATAGTTTTTTTAGGTTTATAATATTTCCTTTATCGGAATCAATCAAATTATTGAAATCTTCAATTGCTTCACAAATTTTGTATTGATTTTCAGATAATAGATACTGTGTATCGTCAACATATATAACTGCTCCTTTTCTCTTTGTGTTTAGTCTTGTGCCATTAGGACTAAAATCATAGAAACCGTATTTGAATTTAAAAGTATTTTGGGAAAGTACTCCGTCAGATTCTATAAATATTTCATATTGATAACTATTAGGTAAATCTAAAATCTGTTTGTCAATATCGCTTAACTTTAGGATTTCTAAACTTTCAACTTCGCAAGAATCTTCCGTATAATCAGCTAAACCATTATCTTGTAATTCATTTAAAATAGCAAGCTGAGATAAAAATTCTAATTGAAGTTCGTCCCAATTTGAAACAGGAATTTTATTCCCTGCTTCATTGAGAAAGTAAAATGAAAAAATCTTATTGTCGTTTGTATATTTTAAAATCATTTGAGAACTTTTTCTTTTAGCCAATGATTGAATTTTGATTCCCAGTTTGAATTATGGAATAAACGTCCTTCGTCACTTGTGTAATAATAGTTTGAATCACTTTGTATTGCTAATGGTAATGAGCTATTTCTTAAATCATCTACACTGTTCAATTTTTGATTTAATGCTGGTCTTTTTGAACTATTAATTTTATATGCACAACAAGCATATCCATCATTGCTAAATTCTATTATTGTATAATCGCCAATGTATAATATAAATGCAGAAGCATCTTTATTGCTGTAAACGGTTTCAAACCTTGCATCAATATATTCAGCGATTCTCTCATCTCTCTTTAAAATGCTTTTTGTAAAGGATGGTCCGTAAACTTTGAATGATGTGATATTTGACACATATTTCAACCAAAAATGTTTTCTCCTGTCATCATTTATACAAACATTAAAAAATACATTTATAAACTGTCGTGTAATCCATTCGTTGAGAATATTTCGCCCTTGAATTATTTCTGCTTTTTCAATTTCTGTTGCATTTTCAAAAGCTGTCCAATTTGATATATTATTTGGGTCACCAATTTGATTGAATGCAATTTTTTTAATTCTATCTTGTAAAGTTGCAAATGCTGGTTGATTTGCTTGAATAATCATTTTACTGACTAATCTTTTACTTGTGATTGAACTATTATTTCTCAATAGAACTTCGTTCAAATTATCTATTTCATTAAGAATATTCGCTTTGTTCCTTTCGTAGTAGGTAACTATTACTCTTGAAAAATAAGAATAAGAAAACCAAGATTCTGGCACACC
>JAYTMW010000628.1:0-13422 GCA_043728105.1 Saprospiraceae bacterium
TTGGAGAAAGAGGATTTAGAACTACTTTTTCAACCTGCTACCAATAAAGAGGAGTTTAAACTAATTGAAGACATTTTTACAAACGTATTTTTTGAAAAAGAGGAGGCTGAATTTTTAGATAATTTTAGAGCAAACATTCCACTTCTTGACAACGAATTCAAACAATCACTTGCATACGCTGTAATAAACCGAAGTATGACAAGAAAAATAACGATGGGGCATTTTGGGCATACACAAGCATTGGTTTATGCCAGCGATCCTGAAAGAATTAAAAGAAATAGAAGTTTGGTAAGACCTATCAAAGAAATTTTTGAAGAACTTTTACCGAAATACAACAACTCAATTTTTGACAATAAACAAGAAAATAAAAGCTATAATCAGAATATATTAGAGTTATTGCCAAACATTGAAAATATAGATTTAGCCTATTTTGACCCACCTTATTGCAACAGTCATGCTGACTATCAAGGTTTTTATCATTTGTTGGAAACTTACACAGAATATTGGAGAGACAAAGAGTTTGTAAATGGTATAAAGCGATATGAACCTCAACGTTTTAGTGGTTTTGACAAAAAAAAAGATGTAATTGCATCATTTGAAAACTTATTTCAATTATCCGAAAATATTCCGAATTGGTTAATTAGCTATAATAACAGAAGTTTTCCAGTAATTGAAGAATTTGAAAAGTTAATTTCAAAATATAGAAATGTAAAAATTGAAGCCAAAACTTATCAAAATGGCAGAGGTGGGAAAGGAAGTGTCGCAGGTAGTCAAGAAATACTGTTTATTTGTAGTCCGAAAAAGAAATATATGGTCGGCGTTCCGATTGTTTCAAATATCCATAAACATCAATTAGTAAATGAAGGATTTTAAATATTGGAAAAAGCTACACGAAAGCGAAAAATTGGAAGAGTTCAGCCAAGACAAGACAGGGCTTCTATGGTTGAAAACAAAATCAATCGTTAGAAAAGAACTTATGGCTGATTTTCTCAAAAACAGCAACATTCAACTTACAGAAACAGCTTTGGAAAAGCAATTCGTTGAGTTATTTGATTTATTATGTTCTGATGTTGCTCACTCTAACCAAAAGCTGAACGAATTTATTAAAATTGAGAATGAAAAACAAGTTGATTTACTTAATACAACGCAATTAGTATCTGAATTATACAAACTTAAAAACTTTGATTGGGGCGGCGACTATCAAAACTCCTTAGACAAATATTTGGTAACCAGATATGTAAAAGTTCACAAATCTTTTGACACCCTAATTTCAAAATTTGAAACTGAAATTAATGTAGCCGTTCAAGGTTATGTGCTAAACAGTTGGTATAACCATTGGAGTAGCATATTAATTGAACATATTTTCAAATCTAATTCAGCGGTTTTGCCTACTGTCGGACAAATTAAAAGTGTTGACTTTTTCATTAATGATGTGCCTTTTGATTTAAAAGTTACCTATTTACCAGCCGAATACATCAAAACCAAACGTAAGGAAAGAGGTCTTCCTGTTGAAATAACTTATTTGAAAAAGAAAGCAGAAGAAGCAATGATAAGTTTTGATAAAAATGCAAAACCAGCAGATATTTCTTATGAAATCATTGAGAAAATGAAAGACAAGAATGATGCCTTTTGTTCTAACGTTTTATCAACTTTGAGAGCTGAAAAATTAGCCATTTTAAAAGAAGCGCAAGACAATCCTAAAATATTAGCAACTTGGCTCTACGAAAATCAAGGCGAAATGCGATTTGGCTCTGAAAATCGTTTATTTCTCGTACTTGTTGACACCGACGATTTTGGAAATTCTTGGAAACTGAAAAGAAATCTTGACCTTTTGAAGCCGACAATAATGAAATATCTGGATAATTTTAAAAACAAAAAAATTAACGACCTAAAAGTAAGTTTTGAATTTAAAGGCAAGCCCCAAATTTTTACCGCATTGACCGATATAATTTTTGTAGTAAAATAAATCGGCTAAATGTGCTACTCATTTAAGTAAAATATAATTTGAAATTAACCAAAAATTTTAAATCAAAAAAAGCAATCACTTAAAAATGTGTTTGCGACACTTTACGTGATTTTTTGGAAGTTTTTGAATTCAATAATTTTATAACTACTTGATAATCAACGGATTAAAAGAAACTTATCCCATATTTCAAGCAAAAACCTAAAAATACTGAGGGGCCTCATACCATTTCCAAAGAAAATCTTTAATAATTTGAAAAAACTAATTAAGTCATGGGTATATTAAAGGTCGGTTCAAGAAAAATAACGGTTGATGGTGTAGATTATCGGTGGCGTGTTCCTCGTTATAAAAAATTATCTGATTGGAAAAATGGATCAAATGTACTTTCAGAAGAGTATATGAAAGTGGCGGAGTATTATGGGCTTGGAAAAGTTGCAGATATTGTTCTAAACATTCCTATTGAGCTTTACAGTAATCCTAAATCTAAAATTGAGCTAAAATATTTTGGTCTATGTATTGACGGATTTTTAGGACGTGAACAACTTATTCAAATTAAACCCCAATTAATTGTTAAGGTAATAGATAAAGCTCTTTCAGATGGATGGAATCCAAACTTGAAAGGAAATTATAAACTCAAATTATATGAAAACAGTAGTGAAAAATACAAACCAGCCATTCTCCTATTTCCTGATGAAACAAATGATACTATCAAGAATTATGTAAATGTAGTAACACTTGTTGAAGTTTCATTGGAATAAAACTTTACAATCATTCACTTGCATTAAAAACCTAAAAATACTGAGGGGGTAGTTAGTTTAGCAATGTTAATAGACTCTATGCTCAAAAAGATAGATTTTAGTTTATTGATTTTCAATAATTTGTAAAAATAGAATGTAATAAAACCGTAATTTCATATATGATATAAGGCAAAATAGAAATGAAAAAACTAACAATACTTTTTATTTTTTTAACGACAATTTTAAATTCTCAAAAACTACCAGACACTTCAGAAACTAAAATTGTAAGAAATTTTTTCTCATTTGTTCCTGCTGACGTGGATAGGATTAATGGATTGTCTTTTGGGGCTTGGGCTGCAAATCTTAAAAGTGATAAAGATAGTTTGAAAGTTAACGGAATGAATTTAGAAATAAATCCTGTAATACTTTTTATTTATGCAAGAGGTGCTATATTCCCCCTTGACATTGATAATGATTCAGCATTTTTGGAATCCCGAAAATACAATATTGCTGATATAGATGGATTAAACATTAGTATTCCTGGGTACGCCAATTTAGATTCAAGAATAAACGGTCTTTGTATAACCCCATTAACAACTTGTGCAGGAGAAATTAATGGTGTTTCTTTATCAAGTATTACAAATTGCAGTTATAAACTAAATGGCATTAGCATTTGTGGTATTTATAATTATTCAAATAATTTGAAAGGCTTACAAATTAGTTTATTCAACAATGCTAACAAATTAAGAGGTATTCAATTGGGGTTATTCAATAAATCAAAAAAATTAAGGGGCTTTCAATTTGGTCTTTGGAACAAAAATGCTAAAAGGTCTCTTCCTTTCATAAATTGGCAATTTAGAGATTAGAGCTTCTTAATTATACATAATTTACTTATAGTCCAATTATAATCTTTCGACTTCAATAATTTTATAACTACTTGATAATCAACGCATTAAAAAACATATTATAACGTCTAACTATATTAAAAAATGGACTACACCTTACCCGTTTACACAGATTTAACAATATCGCCGAAATTAGATATAAGTCTGAAAAGGTATTTTAATTCTATTAAAAGAAATTTACCAAAAGGATGGCAAATTGAAAAAAGAGATTATGAGGATATTGATACATTTAGAATATTAAAAGATAATTATTGTATTCGAACACACAAATTTGTTGATAAAAGAAAAGATGTGATTGTTGAAGGATTTATAGATATAGGATTAACAAATGATACTATTATTATACTGAAAACTGAATTAAATTTAGATATACCGAAAGAAGAAAGCCTTGAATTTATTGGGTACATAGTCCACTCTTTTCACGAGCTTGTTTTAAAAGTAAATAAACATTACAAATCTTTTCATCACCATTTTATATTTGGTGGTCCATTGGATGAAAATTGGTTTAAAAAAGATTATAGAGATGAAAGATCAATTAAAATATTTTCAAAAGCAGAAAATGCAACATTTTTTTTATCTGAGCAATTAACTATTGAGCTGAATAATGAAAAATTTTGTTATTCTGCACCAAATAATATCTCACTTTCTCTGAGTTTGATGAAAAAATCACTCAAAAGAGGGCTATTTTTTCACGATAAATTAAGTAAGTATAAGAAGGATAACTCGGAGGATAAATTTAAGTCTGAACTTTACGATTATTTTGAGGAAATACAAACAAGTATAATTTTCTCATATATTTCGGTTGAAGCATTCTCAAATGCTGCAATTCCTGATAATTATATTTATGAGAAAATTAATGATAAAGGAATTAAAGAAATGTGGAATAAAGAAAATATTGAACGATGGATGTCTACAAGCGAAAAAGTCGGAGACATACTTCAAGAAATACTTAATTCAACTTCAATAAAATCTCAACCCTTTTGGGCTTCATTTAGAGATCTTGAAAAACTTAGGAATGATATTGTTCATCAAAAAACTATAAAATTAGGGAAAGAATTAGATTCTGAAATTTTCAATCAAATGCTTAGTCCAAGTATTTTTGAAAAAATAGAATCTTCTTTAAAAGTTATAGAATTTTTCTATAAACTTGATAATTCCCACCCTTTTTTTCCATTAGGTTTAGGCGTTGCTCAATACCAACTAATTGAAATTGAGAGTATGGAAAAACATTTTAAAAATCTTGAGGATGAATAACCCCAGCTTGCGGAGGATGTGTTTCAAATTAACCACTAAACTTATATTTCAAGCAAAAAAACCAAAAAATACTGAGGGGCCTCGTCCATCAATAACAGTAATAATTTGACATTGAAAAAAAATTAAAAGCCCATTTAAGTTAGCGGCAAGGAAAAAAGACAACCCATAATAAAATGGAATACTTAGTAAAAGATGAAAAACTTGAATTGAAATATGAACCAGGCAAAGGTGCGTGGACTTATCATATCAAACTCCCCAATACCAAACACATTGTGGGGAAATGGGGATTTTTAAAAGCGTCAGGCACTATTGATGACTACAAAGTGGAAGATAAAAATCTCTTTACAATTAAGGGTCAAGACAAGCTCATGTCAATAAACGAAAAAATAAGAACCGCCATAAATAAAACAGGCGGCGACATTGTTACGGTCACACTTTATTTATCAGCACAAAAAGAGCAAATAACAGAAAAACAAATCTTAGAAACCTTTAAAGAATCCAACGTTTTTAAGAAATTTCAAACACTTACGGCGGACGAAAAAAGTGAAATCCTAACAAACATTTTTTCTCAAACATCCGAAGAGAAACAAATCAAAACCATTGTAAAGCACATAGACATGCTAAATAAGTAAAATTATGATACAGCACTCGATATTTCAAGCAAAAAACTAAAAATACTGAGGGGCCTATTACCTTTCTAACCACACACTCCAAACATACATTTCAAAAAAAATTCAAGGCAAAAAAAATATTTATAAAAAAATTTGCGAAACCAATCAGTTGCACATATATTTGCAACTGATTGGTTTCATAAGTAAATTAAGACAAATGAGAAGAGATATTTTTCAGGCTATTGCCGACCCAACAAGACGGGCTATTATCGCCTTAATTGCGTTACAGGCAATGACCCCAAATACGATTGCCGAAAACTTTAACTCCACCCGACAAGCGGTTTCAAAACACCTTCGGATTTTGACAGAGTGCCAATTAGTGACGCAAGAACAAAGAGGAAGAGAAATTTACTATTCCCTTGACATCGAGAAAATGAAAGAAATGGACAATTGGTTAGCCCAATTCAGAGACATTTGGGAAACTCAATTTAATCAACTTGACAAAGTTTTATCAACAATTAAAAAACAGAAAAATGAAAAATGATTTGCTATTCGATTTTACCTTTGACAAAACAGCAAAAACGGTAATCATCACCAGAGAATTTGATGCCGAACAATCGTTGGTATGGGATGCTTTTACCAAACAAGAAATACTGGACCAATGGACGGCACCTAAACCTTGGGCATCGAAAACAAAATATATGAATTTTGAAGTTGACGGACAGAGATTTTATGCCATGGTAAGCCCGGAAGGACAAGAACGTTGGTCCATTCAGACATATACATCCATTACGCCAAAAACCAATTTCAAAATGTATAATACTTTTGCAGACAAAGAGGGGAATCCTGAATTGTCAGGTTCAGAATGGGATTACAATTTCAGTGAACAAAACGGTATCACAAAAGTGCATATTACTATTTTTAATGAATCCCTTGCCCGCATGGAAAAGATGATTGAAATGGGCTTCAAGGAAGGATTTACTATGTCAATGAAAAATTTGGAAAACCTATTGGCAGCTTTATCGCAAAAATAATTTTAGCTTCAATTTAATACCAAATTAAAGTTTCTAACAAGCGGTTCAGCAATTTCCGCTTTGGCAAAAAACTTTCCAAAAGTTGCAACTTTTGGAAAGTTGAGCTTCGATTTACGGCTATTTTACTTGAAAAATGCCCAAAATACTGAGGGGGTGCTTTTATAAAAAACCCCTTAAAGCAACTGTTAAACTTTTTGTTCAGAATCTTTGTTTGATGTTAAGTTATAAAACATTTTCAATAAAAATGAAGCATGATTCAACAAATATTATATTACCTCAACAGCGTAATAGCATTGCCCTTTTTGCCCGTTTTATCGTATTTAGGTAAACGAGTTGAAAAAGAAATACCTCAATTGCCAGAGGCTTCCGAAAATATAACGGGTAAGATTACGGGTAAAAAAGAAGTCATAAATTTATTGACCATTGGCGAAAGCACCATTGCTGGCGTAGGTGTGACGGATCATAAAGACGGCATTACGGGGCAAATTGCCATGTTTTTGAACCAAATAACGCAAAAAACTGTCAATTGGCAAGTTGTAGCAAAAAATGGATACACGGCGCAACGGGTGCAAGAACAACTCGTGAAGCTCATTCCGCAGATAAATTTTGATATGATTGTCGTGGGTTTGGGCGCAAACGACACGTTTCAATTCAACAGCCCATTGACTTTTAAACGACATATTTTTGCGCTCATAACAAAGCTAAGACAAAGTCAACCACAGGCAAAAATTGTGATTATCAGCGTGCCGCCCGTTTCAGATTTTCCAGCTTTTCCAAAGTTACTCAAATTCTTTTTGGGTAACTTAGTGAAACTGCACGGTAATATCATCAAAGATATTTCAACCTTTTATCCAAGTGTTTTTTACATGCCAAAAATCTTGCGCATGAAAGATTGGCTAAACTTTGAAAACCGAAAATTAACGCCGCAAGATCTGTTCAGTGACGGCATTCACCCTTCTGCCCTCACCTACTCCATTTGGGGCAAAGAAGTGGTGGATTTTATGTTGAAAAATGAAATAGTTTTTGCTTCTTGATGCTTCAAATGACTCATTTGTTTCTACTTTTAGGCGTTCCTTAATTCTTTTTTTTGGGGATTTTCCGTCTCTCTGAAAAACGGGTTTCAGATAGTCAAGTTCTTATTTTTCTTTTGAAATAATCCATCCAACAATGATTCAAAAAACTTCGCCTGTCATCAAGTCCAATGATTTATTAGTCCTTAAAGAGTCTTCGACGATTGTAATCGTTGATGTGAGGACAGGGGCGCATGCCTTTGAAAACTATGAAAAAGAGCATTTGGAAGGTGCATTATTCGTTGATTTAGAAAATATGTTGGCAACAAAAAGTGAAAATGCCGCAAATGGTGGCAGACATCCGTTGCCAAGCGTTGAAAAATTTACGGAAGTTTTAACGCATTTGGGTATTACGCCTGAAAGTAATGTCATTGTTTATGATGATAAAAATGGTGCAAATGCTGCAGCCCGTTTTTGGTGGATGTTAAGAGCGATTGGACACAATAATGTTCAAGTAATTGATGGTGGATTTCAAGCGGCCGTTAAATATGGCTTTCCTGTCAGTTCAAAAAAAGAAATGGTTTCTATTAAAAACCCTTACGTGGCTGATAACTGGTTGTTGCCTTTGGTTGATTTAGAAGCCGTTGAAAAGGCTACGCACGACGAGGATTTCCTCATCGTGGATGTAAGAGATCAAGTCCGTTTTGACGGTATAACTGAACCGATTGATTTAATAGCGGGGCATATTCCTAATGCCATCAATGTTCCATTCACAAATAATTTGGATGCCGAAGGATTTTACTTACGCCCCTCAGTATTGAAGGCTCAATATGAAGCATTTTTCAATAATAAGCCGTCAGAAAATATCATAGTACATTGTGGCTCAGGGGTAACGGCTTGTCATACTTTGTTGGCTTTGGATTATGCAGGTTTCGATATTCCAAATTTATTTGTGGGTTCATGGAGCGAGTGGTCGAGGAATGATTTGCCGATGATTACAGCTTGATTGAAAATTATTTAACGCTAAATTCAATTTTAATCACAAAATACTGAGGGGTCGCTCATTTTAAACTATTTTTTTAAAACATAAATTCTATTTTTATCCCAAAATTAGAATTGTATGAATAAGCCTTTCATTATTGGCATTACAGGCGGCTCTGGAAGCGGCAAAACGACGTTCATTAAAGACATTCGGGATAAATTTTCTGAATCGGAATTGTGTATCATTTCTCAAGATGATTACTATCGTCCTCGGCATGAACAAGAGACGGACGAAAAAGGCTATCAAAATTTTGATTTGCCTCAATCCATTGATAAAAAAACCTTTCACGCCGACCTCGAAAAGTTGCTCAACGGGGAAACTGTTGAGAAGATGGAATATCTTTTTAACAATAAGGAAGCCGAAGGTACTATCAAGTTTTTCAAACCCGCTCCTATTATTATTGTTGAAGGACTTTTTGTTTTTCATTACAAAAAAATACGCCGTTTGCTTGATTTGAAGGTGTTTTTCTACGCTGCCGACCATTTGAAGGTCATCCGTCGCATCATGCGTGATCAAGTGGAACGGGGCTACCCTATTGATGATGTCCTTTATCGTTATGAACATCATGTGATGCCGAGTTATAAAAAATACATTGAGCCTTACATGCAAGAGGCTGATATTATCATCAACAACAATCAAGATTTTGCGGACGGGTTGGATGTGCTTTGTGGTTTTTTGAGAAATAAATTGGATAAAATGGTTCAGTAAATCAATATAATCTCTTTCTGTTTACATAAAAAAAAACTGCCCTTTGCCGAGTTTAAATGGCAAAGGGCTTCGACGTTTTTTGGGCTTAACAAATGTTGATTGAAATATTCTTAGGGTTATATCTGTTACAAAGATATATAGTTGACTTTGTATTATTTACCCCCAATTATGGGGGTGGTTTTAAAACAAGAAACCCTTTGCCTTTTATTAATCGGCAAAAGGTTCTTGTCATTTTTGGGGTTGACTATAAAGTTGTAGGTTTGGACAAGTATTTGGTGTAGCGGGCGTAGTAGAAGCCGATACATGCAAATATTAACCCTACTAACCAAATCCCATTTTGAAGAATCCCTATTTTGACGAATAATAAAGAATCTGTATTTTGAATTTTATTACCAAACAATTTAAAAACCAATGAAATTAAATTCGGAATTAAAAAACGTAAATTAATCCAAAAATACGGATTCTTCGATAAAGGAACTTTTCCATTTTCGTTGTATAAATACCACATAAATATGCAAGGCAAAACAAAACAATATATTGCATCAGCAGTTGGATTAAAAATACCTACGACAGTATAACCTTCAATAAATAAATAGTTTATCAATGATACAATCCATAAAATGATTGAAATCCATTTAATTATAGGTGATAATTTTGTTTTTTTCAATACCAAAAAATAGAAATATCCTAATAAACTAAAGTTGTTTAGAAAATATAAAATACCTGTAAAAGAAAAGTCTTTGATATGAAGACTCACCACAATTGATTTAACATAACTGTAGTAATTACTTACAAACCATATAAGTATTTGAACGAATAGATCAATAATAAAATAGGTTGTACAGAAATACCAAAAAATTTTTAACGGCTTGTTTAGATAACGCCATTTCAAAATACCTACAGATATTGGTATTAATTGAAGTAGGACTAAAATTTTACCAAAACTAATTAGAATTTCATTATAAAATTTAATTTCATTATCCATAATTAACCTGTTGGGATTTGAACATGACCACCTGATCCACTATTTCCAAACCCTTTACTTTTATTAATAAATTTAATTTTAGTTACAGAAACAATAATAAAAAATTTACCTTCTCTTTTCGCTAAACGAGCTGTTAAAGCATTAGCATTAGGCATTAAACCCAACTTAGCTTTTCCATCAGTAGGAGTATCATAGTCATCTCTATTTAAAATATAGAAAACCACATTAGGGTTGTTCATATCTTCTTGTGAAATAGTATTATCGCCAAAAAATGGTATCCACGAAGCTTCAACTTTATTTTGATCATTTATATTAACAATACGTATTGCGACTTCTTGAGTATTTTCATAATAACTGTTTAATAATGCGAATGTAACTACAAAATACTTTAATTCATCACCATCCCAATAATTTTCAATGGCTTTATCTTTATCTTTTTGGGAGATTAAAAGATTAAGATTCATAAGTTCCGGATGTGTTACTTCTTTTACATCTGCTACAACTGCAGAGCCTCGAAATACTTTTTGATTATTCATAGCTAATTTTTTTTTTTGTTAATAATTACTTACAATTAGATTTAAGAGTTTGTTCTTTTAAAAATTTAAGGACAACATTTTGATTAAATATTCTTTCAGATATAGGTTTGGATTTATTATTATTAATAAATTTTATATTGTTTAAGATTTCATAATCATAAAAGGGTATTATATAATAGATGCCTTTTGAACAAAATCTATAAAAATCATACCCTAAATCAAAGTATCTAATATGCTCATAAGTATTATTGTCACAAAAACTTTCAAATGTCTTATTAGTGTTATCTAATACTAACGTCGAGTCATTTAACTCATAAATTGGTCTTAATTTATTATTGAATGGACTAATAGTTATTGGTATCCATTCATTATTATTTTTTTGAAAAATAGTTACAGTTTGAGGCTGTTTTTCACTTACAAGCTCGATATATTCTTTTTTATAAGTAGTATTCATTACTTTAAGTTTTTTAGAAGAAGTATTGACAAAAGATTTGGAAGAAAAATATCTTACAGGAATTGGGTAGTATTCTTTAGTAGAGATAATTTTTTTTAAATCACTATCGGTCAATCTATCATAAATTCCATTTTCTATTTTCAAATTAGGAATCGTATCATTTCTTTTATAATATTTCGAAGTGCTATTTTTTCTGACTGTCGAAATACAAGAATTACCTACTGCATCTGGATATATATTGTAAACAAATCCAAAAGAACTTTCTGGGTGGGAAACAGAATAATTTACATCTTTAACTGCAGCACGACAAGGGGGGTTATCTTTAGGATTATTAACTTTTATTATGTAATCACGAGGAGTTCTTAGTGATCCAATAACTGTAGAAGCATGAGAGAATCCATTATACACAATAATTAGTGGCCTTTGACATATATTTATTTCTCTTTCAATAGTCTCAATAGCTAAAGCTCCAGTAAAAACCGTAGCATTATATTTAATTTTATTAATAACTTTAGTTCTGTAACTTTCAAGACTTTGCATTATTTGGTTACATGAGTTATGCGTACCAGCTTCTAAAACATGGCAGCAAGAACAAGTTACACAACCGCTACAATCTTTACATGGTTTTCTATTACAATCATTACAATTAGAGCAACTACAACACGACTTCATGTTAGGACTTGCAGTCTTATTAATATTGTAAGATGCTAATTGACATTGATTAATAGTTGATAAAGGTTCATGATATTTAACGACCATTTCAAGACTCGCAGCCCAACACCAATTAGATGCCTTTTGCTCGATAAGGGGAACTGAGCGATTCAACATAGATTGACAGAATATTTTTTTGGGAAAAAATTGAATTGTAATCAGTAAAAAAATTAGAATTTTGCTCATAATATGTAAATTGTTTTGGTTAAAAAAAATCATTTTGGTAACAAAATATTCAATAAATACTGAGGGGTCAACAAATGCGTCAAACCAACCGCCGCACAATCGCCTCCCGCACCGCTTCCGAAGCAGAATTAACGTGCAGTTTTTTATAAATCAGTTTGATATGGTCGCTGACGGTTTCGTAACTAATATTCAATTTGGCGGCAATCATTTTATAACTCAATCCATCCACCAAACAGGTTAAAACTTCTTTTTGTCTTGGGGTCAAATTTGCATATTCAGGTTCACCTTTTATCATATTTTGTTTAAACATTTCCATGGCTTTGCGGGCAATTGAAGGCGACATATTGGCACCGCCATTTTCAATGTCACCAATTGCTTTTTCGATGTGTTCCACATCCTCACTTTTGAGTAAGTAGCCCGATGCACCACCACAAATAGCGGTAAATATTTTGTCGTTATCGTCAAAAGACGTGAGCATCATTATTTTGGTATTAGGTGAAGCGGCTTTTATTTGATGAAGGGCTTCCAAACCCGTCGTGCCAGACATTTGAATATCCATTAGCACCACATCGGGTTGATATTTTTTCACTTGCGCCACTGCGTCATCTGCGTTGGCGAAAGCGGCAGCGAGGTAAACCTTATCAGATCCTTCAAAATATTCGGAAATAGTGTTGCGAAAAGTTCTACTGTCTTCAAACATAATTGCCCTTACCATGATTATCATTCATTTAGAATTTGAAACAAAATACTAACTATATTTTGGGGTTTAAAACCCCCAATTGTGGGGGTTTTAAAACTTACAATTCTGGAATGAGCATTGTTATGATCGTTCCAGACGGTATTTTGGGGTCTGATACTGAGGGGGTGCTTTTCACATCCAACTCAATGAAGCTATCATTGGCTCGCCTTCGGAAGTTTTTCAAACCATTGCCATCGTACTTATCTGACATATCAAAGCCTTTTCCATTGTCTTCGATTTGTAGTCGAATGCCTTCTTTTTCTCGCGATAATTTTATAACCGCTTTCGTCGCTTCCGAGTGTTTTGCAATATTATTGACGGCTTCTTTAAACATCAAATAAACATTTCGACGTTGATCCATACTGATGTTGAATGGTTTGGTCATATCCACGGTATTTTCGAAAATACATTCAATTTCTTG
Organism: Saprospiraceae bacterium; assembly: GCA_043728105.1. Classification (GTDB taxonomy): domain Bacteria; phylum Bacteroidota; class Bacteroidia; order Chitinophagales; family Saprospiraceae; genus JAAFJT01. The sequence continues at coordinate 13,297 of JAYTMW010000628.1, forward strand.
AGCCGTCAATATGTTATGAGCAAAATTGGTCATTCTATCAATCATGTTTTGAAAAGAATCGTTTTCTGGATTTATGGCCCAGACGGTATCCCTAAGGTTACGATTGGTCTCATCGCTAATGGACTG
>JAYTMW010000629.1:0-2675 GCA_043728105.1 Saprospiraceae bacterium
GCGGGCGATACATTCGCAGGTGGTTTCATCGGTTATTTGGCGCAACAAGATAGCAAGTCACTCGTGAGCATGAAACGAGCAATCATTTACGGTTCAGCGATGGCTTCATTTTGCGTTGAAAAATTCAGTATTTCTAATTTGAAAGATTTGAAACCAGAAGATATAAAGGCGAGAGCGCAAGAATTTGTAAAAATGGTTCAGATTAAGCTCTAATTTTTACTATTTTTTATAAAAAAAGGTTCAAAATGCCGCCAAATACTGAGGGGGTGTCTTGGACTTTTTTTTATATATAAAATATTGATTATTAGCACTTTACGACTTTTTTACGCAATACGCATTTTAAAAACTATAAGCAAAAGACATTTTGCCCCAAAGCATATTTTTTGCGCCTTTAAACTCAGCGGTTCGGACAGTTTGGCTATACGTAAAATTGAATTTGTGATAACTCAATCCGTAGCCAAATTCTGTTTCCATATAGTAGCGATTGAGGTCATCTTTCGGAATCACATACGGGCTTTCACGAAATGTAAAAACACCGCCTTGGAGCAGACTATTGTCCGCCACGATACGAACCATTGGTCGAGCAAAAACAAAAATTTGCCACGGGCTTATCCCATTCAATTGATAGATATTTTTAAAATAATCGTCAAACCAACCGAGCCTTAACATCCCGCCAAAACCCACGTATGTTGTTACTGTGCCTATATTTGTTTCCAAAACACCAATTAAATCTACATTATCAGCGGGTTTTACAATGCGCTTTTCTCCTGTGAAATTTATATTTAAGGCTATATCATTGGCTATTTGATTTTTCCAACCAAGCGGTTCTGGTCGGCTAATTATTTTGTGAAATTGTTTTTGAAATTCCCCTTGCAACGACGCTGGGCCAATAACACCCAGTGAATATTCCGTACTGAAACGTGTAGCTTGTGCATAACTATTTGAAATCCCTTTTACGCCCATACACAACCATCCAGCATACGGTCGGTCGCCTGCAATTGGTTTTTCGGTCAGCGTTGCGGGCGTGTACATGTTCGCCATTATCAACAAGCCTATATACAACTCTGAGTCTTTTAATTTAAGGAAAACCTTTTGAAGCCTTCTTCGGCTATAAGGTGCTTGCATGATAAAATATTCTAATCGAGTACCACTTGTGTAGTAACGGTCAGTTTTATCCCGAGGAATCAGCATATCATTTTCAATGTCGAGATGCAAATATTTAGGGATAGTTTCTTGGACTTGATTTTCAAACTTTACTTGAGCTAAAAGGTTTTTCTGAAAAGAGTGTCCAAAAAAAATAAGTAGTAAAATAGTATAATTAAATTTCATGGGAAAATATGGGAAAACTTTTAAACAGTTGAGCTAATTTGTAGGTGTTTTTCATAGATGCCAATATTTATGCCAAATACATGGTAAATTTAATAAAGATGTAACACAATGTCAATTATCTTGTTATAATTTCATTGATTTACTACCTGTTCGTTTGATGAGCTCTGAGAGATTTTTTAACATCCATTGAATTTTAACACCAAAGTATTCAAATTCAACGAACGTTGATGAGTGCTGTTTAGGAATTTCAGGAAACTGGCAGTGAGCCATTTCGTAAGTCAATATCGAATAAAAAACGCGGAATAAAGAATGTAGAAGTAGTTGAAAATCAATGCTTTATGACGTTTTTAACAAGTGTTTATTTTTATTCAACTACTTAGTTCTACTTTGGCACTCTACACCATGAGATATTTACTCACTGTTTTGCTTCGCAAAAAGGCGTGTTTGAGGAAAGTTTTTTGGATTGATTGATTTTTTTCAAAGAAAAATTGAAAATTTTTCTTTGAAAAAAATCAATCAATCCATTTAGTCCTTTTCTGTTCATAGAGTGCCAAAGTAGAATTAGGAATGAAACAGAAATAAAATTATTGCTTTTTAAACTTCAATTTAACCACTTCTTCACCCACTTTTAATCCTTGACCAACGCCTTTTTCAATAGCTTCACGATAATGAATACCACCATAAAGACGAGAAATAGCTGCCTCAGCTGCCATGTCATTGAAGGATTTGTATTGACGAGGTCTGCCATCAATGTCAGTACGTTTTTCGTGTGTGTTATCAAAAAATGTATAATTATAGCCAAATAATTCACTCAAAACTTTTGCTATTGCGCTGGTCTGAACCGAGTGACCAGAAGTATATTCAGGGAAAGGCGGCGTTGCCAATGGACTCAACCATGCAGCATCAAATTTCGCACGTATATAAGTGATAGGACGCAAATAATTATGATCGTATTTGCATTTCCAACAAGACACAAAACCATCCGATACGGCAATACCTATTTTAGCATACGTCTCTGCGGCTTTTGCCAAATTCCAATTTTCAGTTCTCAAAACCTGCGTTGCTATTGAAATAGAATGTCCCGGGGGAGTGCCGCCTATTCCTGGATCATCGCTCCAATACTTTGCAATGATTTTTTGCTCCGCAGAAGCACTGTTTACAGTTGTGAAAACTTCTAAAGCTGCCACATGAAAAAGCGAATTGGTTAATTCTGAATAAGGAGTTGGAGCATCAGGCTGTGTGTTTAAAGCACATTGCGGAATGAATGTCCGATTGCTACCCCAAAATGGCTGCATGGCTTTTTGGAATGCTGGGGCAGTTGAAGCCCATTTGCCACTGCCCGTGGG
>JAYTMW010000630.1:0-1596 GCA_043728105.1 Saprospiraceae bacterium
GAAAACGGCAGATAACATAAAGATTAAAAGTAAATTTTATAAATTGGGTTTGACTGCTACACAAGCAACATTACATCTATGCAACTTCATTCCGTTATCAAACTTTTATCCTTTGTACTCCAATTTCTAAAATCAGCTTTAATCCCTTCTTCGTTATCGGCAACTCTTGCGCGGGTTCAGATATTTAACGCAACATTTGTTCACTAAAAAAGATGACAAATGGAGCCAAAAAAGTATGTTAGAATTACGATGAATGAGCGCATCGAAATCGAAAAAATGATTGCTCAAAAAAAGACCTATTCTGACATCGCAATTCACCTTGGCAGGAACAAAAGTTCCATCCAAAGAGAGGTCTCAAAATTTGGCAGAAACGGTTATAAAGCACTAACTGCTTTGTGGCATTCGGTTAGCCATGCCAGCAACAAACGCTACGGAAAAACCAAGATGAATCAGCATCCTGATCTGAAAGAATATGTAAATGAAAAACTCGGGCTTCGTTGGTCACCTCAGCAAATCAGCATATCTTTAAAACATAAATTTCCTGATAATCCTTTGATGCAAATAAGCCACGAAACGATTTACTTGTATGTGTATGTTCACAGCAAAACAGAAGTGAAAAATATGCTCATCAGCCAGCTTCGCCAAAAGAGAAAATACCGCGGCAATGTGCGCAGAGGTAAAGACAAACGAACCACCATTGTGGACCCTATTCGCATTGATGAGCGACCACAAGAAGTGAAAGGCCGGCTCATTCCCGGACACTGGGAAGGCGACCTGGTGATGGGCAAGGATAGAGACAGTGCCATTGGTACTTTGGTAGAAAGAACCACGCGAACCATCATCATTGTTCCGCTCAAAAAACGTGATTCTAAAAGCGTGCGAAATGCTTTTGAAAGAGAATTTAAACTCATTCCCAAGCAAATGAAAAAGACCTTGACTTATGACAACGGTAGCGAAATGGCGCAGCACAAACTCTTTACAAAACACACCAAAATTCAAGTCTATTTTGCGCATCCTTACAGCCCGTGGGAAAGGCCCACTAACGAAAATAGCAACGGACTTGTCCGCGATTATTTTCCTAAAGGAACTGACTTTAAAACCATCACTAAAGCTCGATTGAAAGAAGTTCAAAATCAACTTAACGAACGTCCACGAAAAGTTTTAAATTGGCAAACACCTAAAGATGTTTTTGATAAAATGATTCTTGAAAATATTTGAGCAAACAATTTTTTCCTGTGTGGCTGCGATTGAAAACTTCAGCGAACAAACAGGGTTTTGATGAATGACAGGGAGCACTATGCTCCCTTCATTTTTTATAGCTCAATACCCACTTTTCGATGTCAAAAAGGGTCATTCAATAAAACCAAAAAAGAGTTTCCATTTTTTTGTTTTACTTTCGTTCTAATTGTTGCGTTAGAACATGGAGACCACCTTGGGCGACCATTGATTTTCAAATTAGCAAGAAAAAATAAATTTAATTTTTTTGCCCACCCGCATATAATTTTTCAAATTATTAAATGGTTTTCAATATCTTTTCAAGTCCGCTTATGCAATGAGCATAAACAGTTTTCTTAGCAAAATTTCTTTCTCTTGTAC
>JAYTMW010000631.1:0-2216 GCA_043728105.1 Saprospiraceae bacterium
TTCTTCGCCGTTTGGATTTGAGCGTGGTGCGTATCAGGGCTATTGGTGTAGATAAAAATCAAACGATTGCTTTTATCGGTCTGATTTTCTTTTATCTTATCTTTATATTCATCAAGTGTAAAGTATTGATTATCAACGGTTTTCATCAACATAAACTCTGGAGAACGCTCCGCAAATTTCTCATCGGAGATAGTACCGTACTTCACAAAAACACCAATATCATTCCATTTTGCTTGATAATCTTCACGGTCTTTTTTGAACAATTCCGCTAATTTATCCGCCATTTTTTTGGTGATATATTGCGTAATTTTCTTCACTTCACGGTCGCTTTGCAGGTATGAGCGAGACACATTTAGAGGTATATCGGGCGAATCAATCACACCATGTAGGAGCGTCAAAAACTCGGGCAAAATTTCCTTCACATCGTCCGTCACGAACACTTGATTGCAATAGAGTTGCACCTTGTTTTTTTGCATTTCCATAGCGTTTGCCACTTTTGGGAAATACAAAATACCCGTCAAGTTGAAAGGGTAATCAATGTTCAAATGAATCCAAAAAAGTGGTGGACTACTGAGGGGGTAAAGTTCGTTGTAGAATTTTTTGTAGTCTTCGTCCGACAATTCGGTCGGCGATTTTTTCCACGATGGTTTGGGGTTATTGATGATTTTTGGCACATCATTGTCACCGTCTTTCTCCGTTCCAAAAATGATTTCGATGGGCAAAAACTTACAATATTTTTCTAACAAACCTTCGATTTTATACTCATCAACCCACTCTAATTCGTCATCCGCTACGTGCAAAATGACATCCGTGCCACGTGTCATTTTGTCAGCCTCCGAAATGGTGTATTCGGTCGTGCCGTCACACGTCCAACGCACGGCGGGTACATCTTTATACGATTTTGAGACCACTTCAACCTCTCTCGCCACCATGAAAGCCGAATAGAAACCTAAGCCAAAATGACCAATAATTGAACCTTCTTTATACTTTTCGAGGAACTCCGAAGCACTTGAAAACGCTACTTCCGAAAGATATTTTTGCGCTTCTTCCGCCGTCAAACCGATACCTTTGTCGCTGATAGTAATGGTCTTTGCTTCCTTATCTACCTTGATTTCGATGCTCGTTGCGCCCAATTCGCCTTGAATTTCACCTCTTTTCGACAATGTTTGCGCTTTTGTGGTTGCATCCACGGCATTCGACACCAACTCACGGAGGAATATTTCTTGGTCAGAATAAAGGAATTTTTTAATGATGGGAAAAATGTTTTCCGTTTGGACTGATATGTTGCCTTTTATCATAATGTTTGTTTTAAAAATAAATCAGAATAAATCAGAATGAATAGAATTTTTTTAGAATGAATAGAATGTATCATTCCTGTGATTAGTCTATTTCAAAAGTTGTGCCTTTGCGTTTTTTATGACATTTTGGCATTTTTTTATGCAAAAACGTCTGATAGCAATAACTATCAGACGTTTTTTCCTAAAAATATGGAGTACACGACATCCCGAATACTTGCGGGACTGAGGGGCTCCCTTCGGCATTATTTCACCACAAACTTCATCCGATAATCCGCATTCACTTTGCCTCGGCGGATGTTTTCTAATTTGTTTTTTATCAAAGTCCGCTTTACGGGCGAGAGTAATTCGGTGAACAATACACCTTGAATGTGGTCGTACTCGTGCTGAATTACACGGGCGTTGATGCCGTCAAATTCCTCGATGTGTTCCACAAAATTTTCATCCAAATAGCGGATTTTGAGCAATGGTTGACGCATCACCTCACCCCGAATATTCGGAATACTCAAACAACCTTCTTCGTAACTCCAACGACTACCCGATTCTTCCACTTTTTGAGCATTGATAAATACTTTTTTAAAACCCACGTGATTGGGCGAATCTTCCTTTTCAAATTGGGTAGAATCAATGATAAAAAGACGGATACCATGACCAATTTGGGGTGCTGCCAAACCAATGCCGTGGGCATCGTACATAGTGTCCCACATGTTTTCAAGCAGTTCTTTCAATTTAGGATAATCGGGCGTAATATCATCAGCCACTTTTTTCAAAACAGGAAACCCGTATGCGTAAATAGGTAAAATCATTTTTACAGAAAAAATTATAAAATAGAAAATTATGATTTTAATTTACATAAACCGTTGATTATCAGTTTTTTGTAAATAAAAAATCAATGGTATATGTAGATTTTAATTTGAGGCG
>JAYTMW010000632.1:0-3907 GCA_043728105.1 Saprospiraceae bacterium
TCACTATATTTGAGCAAATTACTATTTTAGCCTACAACTTTACATTTAATAATCTACATTTTAACAAATATCAAACATGGGTAAAACTATTTTTATAAGTGTTCTTTTGACACTTTTTGCTACATCTGTCTTTGCGCAGAATATTTCTCAAAAACGCATTCTCGTCTTTTCCAAAACCGCAGGGTTTCGCCACGCTTCTATTAAAGAAGGCAAACAGTTTTTTTTGGATTTAGGCAAAAAACAAAGTTTTGCGGTGGACACGTCCGAAAACAGCGACGTTTTTGCGGAAGCGAATCTTAAAAAATACAGTGCGGTGGTCTTCCTAAGCACCACGGGCGATGTTTTAAACGCCAATCAACAAACGGCTTTTGAACGCTACATACAGGCGGGCGGCGGCTACATGGGCGTACATGCGGCATCCGACACAGAATACGATTGGTCGTGGTACAATGATTTGATGGGTGGATATTTTGCAAGTCACCCCGGCAATCCAAATGTTCAGAATGGTAAGATGATTACGATGGATAAAAATCATCCTTCGACGGCACATTTGCCCGAAACTTTTGAACGAAAAGATGAATTTTATGATTTTAAATCTTTGAAAAAAGACATCTTAAAATTCCTTGTCAAGGTGGATGAAGGCAGTTACAAAGATGGTAAAATGGGCGATTTTCACCCGATGGCTTGGTACCACGAATTTGACGGTGGTAAGGCATTTTATACCAACTACGGACACACGCCCGAAACGTTTTTAGAACCTTTGATGATTGAACATTTTTGGGGTGGTTTGAAATATGTGATGGCTGAAAATTTGGATTTTACTAAATCTTACGCCGTGGGTGCGCCCGAAGAAAATCGCTTTGAACGCACCACTTTGATTGCCAATTTGAATGAGCCAACGGAACTTGCTACCATGCCCAACGGTAAAGTGATTTTTGTGGAAAGAAAAGGGGTTGTGAGAGTGTATAACCCTGCAACGGGCGTGAGTAAAATTGTGGCGCAAATGCCTGTTTATACCAAATTTGAATATGGTTTAATGGGTGTGGGTGTTGATCCAAAATTTGAGAAAAACAATTGGATTTACTTATTTTACACGCCTGATGATAGCCGTGAAGTAACAAAAGACCAATTTCTATCTCGGTTTGTTTACGACAATGTGAACGATACTTTATTATTGAATACTGAAAAAGTAGTCTTACGTTTTCCTGTAAAACGGGATGAATGTTGTCACACGGGCGGCTCAATTGACTTTGATAAAGACGGTAATTTGTTCCTTTCAAGCGGCGACGATACAAACCCTTTTGCTTCGGATGGTTTTGCGCCAATGGATTTTCAAAAGGACAGAAGTGGTTGGGATGCCATGCGTTCATCCAGTAATACGAATGATTTGCGGGGCAAAATTCTAAGGATAAAACCGACGGATGAAGGCTCTTACACGATTCCAAAAGGCAATCTTTTTGCGGAAGGAACGGAGAAAACTCGCCCCGAGATTTACGTGATGGGTTGTCGCAATCCTTACCGTATTGCAGTTGATAAACGCAATGGATATTTGTATTGGGGTGATGTAGGCCCAGATGCGGGCAAAGCCAAAGCCGACCGTGGGCCTGATGGTATGGTGGAGTTCAACCAAGCCCGCAAGGCAGGTTATTTTGGTTGGCCCATGTTTACAGGCAATAATTCAGCCTACACGGATTATAATTTTGAGACAAAAGTATCAGGTGCAAAATTTGACCCGAAAGCACCTAAAAATATGTCACCCAATAATACGGGTTTGATAGATTTACCACCTACCACGCCCGCTTGGATTTGGTATGGTTATGGTGATTCAAAAGAGTTTCCGTGGGTTGATAAAGGTGGCGCAAACCCAATGGGTGGGCCCGTTTATTATTCCGAAGATTATAAAGATTCAAAGGAAAAATTACCTAAATATTTCGATGGAAAATTCTTTGCCTACGAGTGGATGCGGGATTGGATTTACGCCGTTTCGATGGATAAAGAAGGTAACTACAAAGGCGCAGAACGCTTCATGCCAAACACCAAATTTAATCACCCAATGGATATGGGCTTGGCCAACGATGGCTCACTTTATGTCTTGGATTATGGTTTAAATTGGTTTACGCAAAACGAAGATGCAACCCTTTCACGCATCACATTCAACCCCGGCAATCGTAAGCCTTTGGTGAAATTGGCGGCGAGTAAAAAAGTAGGTGCAGCACCTTTAATGGTTGATTTTTCATCGGCAGGAACGATAGATTATGACAACGATGCCCTCTCCTACTCTTGGAATTTTGGCGACGGCACCCCCCTCAGTATTTTGCCGAATCCGAAGAAAAAATTTAAAAAAGCGGGCGAATATACCGTCACTTTGACCGTTTCGGATGATAAAGGCAATAAAAGAACGGAAAGTACAATCATAAAAGTAGGCAATGCCGAACCCGAAGTGAACATCGCTTTGCAAGGCAATAAATCCTTCTTTTTTGAAGGCAATAAAATCAATTATGCCGTAGATGTGAAAGATAAAGAAGACGGCAAATTGGGTAAAGGCATCAACAACGATGATGTGGTGGTGAACATCAGCTACCTCGAAGGATTTGACAAAACGATGCTTGAACAAGGGCATAAATCCAACGTCACTTTTGCCGTCGGTAAGCGTTTGATTGAGTTATCGGATTGCAAATCCTGCCACAATATGGATAAAAAATCCATTGGGCCAACTTATATCGATGTGGCTAAAAAATATCCAACAACGCGTGAAAATATCGGTATGATTGCTACCAAAATCCAGAACGGTGGCGGTGGTGTTTGGGGCGAGCAAGCGATGGCAGCCCACCCACAAATTAATGATGCCGATGCCAAAAAAATTGCGGAATATATCCTCACTTTGAAAGATGCTAAAAAGGCTTCATTGCCCGTGCAAGGCATTTACGAAACGGCTGATCATAAAGACAAAAAAGAGGGTGCATATATCATTCAGGCTTCGTACAGCGACAAAGGAAACAAGACCGCAAGCTCACTTTCCATGTCAAATATGATGATTTTGCGTAGCCCAAAAGTAAGAGCAATTGCCTACGACGACATAAAAGGTGCTATGAAATATACCTCAGATAAAATCGGAGAAGTGGTTGCCGTTGGTGGAGACAATGCTTTTATTAATTTCAAAGATATTGACCTTACGGGCATCAATGCTTTGAATTTAGCCGTTTTTTCGATAAAAGGTTCTACGGTGGGTGGCACAATTGAGGTCAGATTGGGTAGTCCAACGGGCGTATTGTTAGGTACGGCAGAAGTGCCAGAAGCCAATTTTGCACCCATAAAAGTACCACTCAATAAACCACCTCAACCACCTACGCCACAGACTTTATATTTCGTTTTCCGAAATCCAAAAAATGATGGCAAGCCTTTGATGGCTTTGAATACAATTGAGTTTTTGGTTAAATAGGAAAGAGAATTGTAAGATTTTCTCAAAAAAAGAGACCCCTCAGTCATGCTTTCAGCTTGATGAAGCCAAAGGCATCATATTTTTAGCTTTTTTAGTGCTAAAGTAAGCCAAGTTATCTTTTACTCGTTACTAAAAACAAAAAATGGAATATAAAGCCAAATCAATTCGACCTTTCATCGGGGCAAAAAACTTTGAAATTTCAAGAAATTTTTACAGAGACTTAGCTTTTCAAGAAAGTGTCATTGCACATAATATGTCTTATTTCCATACAGAGGGTTTTGGCTTCTATTTGCAAGATGCTTACGTCAAAGATTGGATAGACAATACCATGATTTTTATGGAAGTAAAAGATGTTGAACGCTTTTGGCAAGCACTTTTAGCGTTAAATCTTCCTTCTAAATATGAGCATGTTAAGCTCATACCCGTCCGAGAGTTAGCATGGGGAAAAGAATGTTTTTTGCACGACCC
>JAYTMW010000633.1:0-15760 GCA_043728105.1 Saprospiraceae bacterium
CTGATTTGTCATAACTCTTTTATTTACAGTATTTTATAAAATAGAAAATATCATATCTATCATTTCAGATAAATAAAATGACTACCATAAAAGTTTTTACATTCAATCCATTTTCAGAAAACACATACATTGTTTTTGATGAAAATAAAAATACCATCATTTTTGACCCTGGCTGTTACACGGTCAATGAGAAGAAAATGTTAAAAAAATACATTGATGACAATGCTTTGCAAGTGAAGCGATTAATCAATACGCATTGCCATCTCGACCACATTTTTGGTAACACTTTTATTGAAGAAGAGTATGGTGTGACGATGGAATGTCATCGGAACGAGATACCCGTTTTGGCTCGTGCGCCTGTTGCGGGAGATATGTTTGGCGTACCTACGCCCGTTCAGCCGACCCCCTCAGTATTTATTGAAGATAATGACGAGATTGGGGTAGGTTCAATACACTTTAAAGTCATTTTGGCATCAGGGCATTCGCCAGGTAGTTTGTGTTTTTATAATGAAGCGGAAAAATATTTGATAGGTGGTGATGTTTTATTTTTAGGTAGCATTGGCAGAACTGATTTGCCTGGGGGCAGTCATCAGCAATTGATTGATAGCATTTTAACTCGTTTAATGATCTTGCCAGAAGACGTAAAAGTGCATAGCGGGCACGGACAAGCTACGACCATAGGTTATGAAAAATACAACAATCCTTTTATCCAATTATCTTAAATCTGTCACTAACCCATTTTTAGTTTTTTAAAATATGCGTGAAAAAGATATAATTTCAATTCGTCCCGTATTAAATTTTCCTTCCATTGATGATACGACTCCTATCGAGTCATTTCAAAACCAGACGTTGCGCCCTGTCTTAAAATTGCAACACGACATCATCGTTGCGCAATTTAAGTATCACATCAGGCAGCGAAATACCCCCTTTGAAACGTTACCCAATGCTTCAAGGGAAAAGGCTATTGTTTTAATTCTTCAAAAAGACTTGGCACTTAGAAACCAGTTATTCGGAAATATCGTTGGTTTATTGACACTTTCCGAACTACACTTCTACTTAGAGAACGAACCTGAGCTATCAAGACGCATCAGAGATTTACTTATCCAACGCATAGCATCTGCATTTTCAAAAAGATGATTTCGTGTCTAAACATGGATTTTATCTAAAAAAATATACATAATTTTAAAATTAAACTTCAATTACTTAATTTTCGCCGATTTTAAATTAAAAATACTGAGGGGTAATACCCTCGGACTCAATCTTATTTAATTATTTAAACCAATTATCAGTATGAAAAAAATTTTATTAATTATTGCCATGTTGGCGATAACTACGGTTTCGGTAGTTGCTCAACAGATAAAGGGAACTATCAAAGACAAATCAGACGGCACGCCTTTAGTTGGGGCAAGTGTTGTTGCAAAAGGGACTACCACTGGTAGTGTTACGGATGCAAATGGTGCTTTTGAATTTACATTGCCCAATGGAGCTACCACTTTGGTTGTTTCTTTTGTAGGTTATGTGAATCAAGAAATCCCGATTAACGGGCAGTCTGTTTTGGGCGTTACTATGGAGTCTGATGCCAATATATTAGGCGATGTAGTAGTGGTAGGTTATGGCACGCAATCCAAAAAAGAACTAACAGGCTCTGTTTCAAGAGTTTCTGGTGATGCTATTTCAAAGTTACCCGTTACTGGTATTGACCAAGCACTACAAGGTCAAGCTGCGGGTGTCCAAGTTACAACAAATTCAGGTACACCAGGTGGTGGTGTATCAATTCGTATTAGAGGAGCATCTTCAATTACGGCAAGTAATCAACCACTCTATGTAGTTGATGGTGTGCCAATCAATACGGGCAATTATGCTCAATTAGGTGTTGGTGGGCAAGGTACTAATGCTATATCTGATTTGAACCCGTCAGATATTGAGTCTATTGAAATTTTAAAGGATGCTGCGGCAGCAGCAATTTATGGCTCAAGGGGCAGTAATGGTGTTGTTTTAGTGACCACCAAACGTGGTAAATCTGGTAAATCAAAAATAAGTTTGAGCACTTACTATGGCTTCCAAGAAACCAATAAGCGTATTGAACCACAAACGGGTCAAGAGCATATTGGTACTATCAATGAGGCTCGTAGAAATGTAGGATTAGCAGCTTTATATACTCCTACGGACTCAACTAATGCTGCCAATACAAATTGGCAAAACGAAATATTCCGTACTGCTCCAATGAGCAATACAGATTTAGCTTTTGAAGGTGGAACAGAGAGACTACAATATAGAATTTCTGGAAGTTATTTTGACCAACAAGGTATTGTGATAGGTTCATCTTTCAATAGAATGAGTATAAGGGCAAACGTTGACAATCGTTTAACTGATAAGTTAAAATTAAGTTTTAGCTCTAATTATTCTCGTTCAATGAGCAATCGTCTTAATAATGATAATAATATTTATGGTGTAGTCAGTGCAGCGAGTTTAGTAGGTGGACATATTCCTGTCAGAAATGCTGATGGTACTTACGCAAGAGACCCCAACTCGTCCGTCGATAATCCTGTTTCTGCTGCATTAGATCCAATTTTTGAAGCTCCTACTCAACGCTTAATAGCTAATGCCGCTTTAGAATGGGAAATAGCAGAAGGGCTTACAGTTCGTTCAAATGTTGGAGCGGACTTAATCGGCTATAGAGAGTTTCGTTTTTATCCATCTACTTCGCCCGCTGCTTCGGGCGTAAGAGGTCAAGGTTTTGAGACACTTTACAATGATCAAAATTTGATTAATGAAAATTTATTGTTTTATAAAAAGAACTTCGGTGATTTTAAAACAGATTTAGTTGTAGGAGCGTCTTTCCAAAAAGATAATTTAGAAACAGTATTTACGCAAGGTGAAAACTTCCCAGGTAATACTGTTAAAACGCTCAATGCCACTTCTGTTAAAAAAGATATTCAATCTACAAGAGGAGCTTGGGGTATTAACAGCCAATTTGCTAGATTAAATCTTGGTTATGCAGGGCGTTATATCTTATCAGGTTCTATTCGTCGTGATGGTGCATCCCGTTTTGGTAAAGATAATCGTTATGGTATTTTCCCTGGCGTATCAGCAGCTTGGATTATTTCAGAAGAAGGTTTTCTTAGAAATAATAAAACTTTGTCAACCTTAAAAGTCAAAGGTGGATGGGGTATCAGAGGTAACTCTAATATTTCCAATTTTGCCTCACGCGCTTTGATAGGTGCTGGATTCAATTATAATCAGATTTCTGGTTTAGCACCTTCACAACTTGGGAATGATGAATTAACATGGGAACAACGTGAGGATTTAAGTGTTGGTTTAGAAGTCGGGCTTTTCAAAAATAAAGTAAATTTAGAAGTTGAGGCTTACGATGCAAAAACAAATTCACTTTTACTTGACCGTCCTTTGCCTTATACATCTGGTTATTCGACGATTAGTCAAAATGTAGGTAAAATGACTAACAGAGGTCTTGATGTAAAATTGAGTGCTGAAATAATTGATAAAAAGAATTTCTCATGGACTGCGTCCATCAATGTATCAACAAATAAAAACAGAGTAACAGATATTGTTAATGAGTTTACTTCTGGATTTGCAAGTTGGGTAGATACAGGTTATGCTTTAGGTTCTTTTAGAGGTTATAGAGTAGAGAATATATTCCAAACTCAAGCAGAAATTGATGCCGTTAATCAGACTGCCAAGGAAAAAACAGGCAGAACGACAGCGGTATATCAAGCAACGGGCACCCGCCCAGGTGATATAAAATTTGTGGATATTAATGGCGATGGTGTTATTACTTCAGCTGACCAAGAAGTTATTGGTGATGCAAACCCAAGTTGGTTTGGTGGAATTACCAATAGCTTTAAAATCTACGGTGTTGATTTATCATTTTTCTTCCAATTTAATCAAGGAAATCAAATATATAACAATACAAGAGCTTTCTCTGAAGGTTTGAATAGTGTATTTGGACAGTTTGCATCGGTTAGAAATAGATGGACACCAACAAATACAAATACGACTATGCCAAGAGCTGCGTGGGCGGATCCAAACAACAATCGTCGTACATCAACCCGTTTTCTTGAAGATGGCTCTTATATGCGTTTAAAAAATATCAACATAGGTTATTCTCTACCATCTTCATTGATTTCAAAGTTGAAGTTGAGTAACCTAAGAATTTATTACTCAGGGCAAAATTTACTGACTTTCACAAATTACTCTGGTCTTGATCCTGAATTGAGTACATTTGGTGAAACCAATACTGCCCCAGGAACTGACTTTTTAACATTCCCTCAAGCAAGAACACACACTTTTGGGTTGAATGTAAGTTTCTAATAATATTCAATATTATAAAACTTTTGATTGAAAAATTATTGTAGAATTTTTATAAACTATAAAATATATGAATAGCAAAATTTTCTCTTATTTCTTTTCGGTTATCATGCTTTTGAGCATGATTTCTTGCGAAAAAAATATACAAATAGATCCGCCATCAAGCCTTGATGGCTCGGCTGGCTTTAAATCAAAGCAAGATGTTGAAGCGGCTTTGTTAGGATGTTACAATTCAATGCAGAGTGCAAATTATGTGGGCTTGAGATACTGGGCTTTATGTGATATGTACGCCGATAATATCGCTCATGTTGGCACTTTTCCAACTTTTGCCCAAGTAGCTAATAAAGGTATCTTAGCCGATAATGCAGAAGTTAATAATATGTGGCTAAATATTTATAGTGGTATCAATAGAATGAATACTGTTATTGACGCTGCTGGTGCTGTTGATGACAAAAGTTTTAATAACGCTGCTGCTATCGCCGAAGCTAAATTATTGAGAGCTTTTCAATATTTTAATTTATTGCGTTTCTTTGGTGGTAGTGAAACAGGTTATAATAAAAGTGGCGGTTTGGGTGTGCCGATTATTCTTAAACCCACTTTGACATCTAAGGAAGCCTTACCAGTTGCTCGTTCTTCTGAAGCGGATGTATGGAAGCAAATAGTTGAGGATATTGATTTTGCAGTTGCTAATCTTCCGAATAGCACAGCTACGGGTCGTGTAAATAAGCGTGTTGCTTTTGCATTAAAAGCAAGGGCGCACTTATATAGAGAAGAGTGGGCGCAAGCAGAAGCCGCTTCTGACTCTGTGATTGTAAAGGGTGGTTATAGCCTTCTTCCAAGTGCCAACTATGCGACTGTTTTCTTCCAAAAAGGCAATAGTGAGACTATTTGGGAACTGGTTTATGACCCTACCAATACAAGTCAATCATACTTTTTCTTCTATCCAACAAGTTTAGGCGGGCGCAATGAAATTTCTGCTACTACGACACTTCGTGATGCGTCAGAAGCAAACGATGTCCGTAAAGCTGTTAATTATACAACCACGCCTGCTGCGAAGACTTTAAAATTCACACGCTCTGATGGAACAGATAATAATATCATGATTCGTTTG
Source organism: Saprospiraceae bacterium (assembly GCA_043728105.1). GTDB lineage: Bacteria > Bacteroidota > Bacteroidia > Chitinophagales > Saprospiraceae > JAAFJT01. The sequence continues at coordinate 5,438 of JAYTMW010000633.1, forward strand.
GCAGAAATGTATTTTATTAGAGCAGAGGCACGTGCTAAGTTGAATAAGCTTACAGAGTCTTTAGCTGATGTTAATGTTATTCGTAAACGTGCAGGAATAACAGATGCAGCAGCAACAACTGAAGCTACTTTATTGACAGCAATCGAAAAAGAAAGACGTATTGAATTGGCTTTTGAAGGACATCGTTGGTTTGATATTCGCCGCTACAATAAATTAGCAAGTGTTAATATCACTCAAACTTTTAGAGCCTTATGGCCCATTCCTCAAAGAGAAGTTTTAACGAGTAATAATGTAATTGCACAGAATCCGAGTTATTAAAAATAACATACCCCTCAGTATTTTACCTCCACGCCGAACTTCCTAACCGAAGTTCGGCGTTTTTTTATGTCTTTAAAAAAACTTTTTTTACCAATAAACCATTGATAATCAACAACTTAACAAAGTGTTGAAAAATAAATTAAAAAATTGTTTTAAATTATTTGTTTTATAAACACAAAATGTTTTACATTTGTCCTATCAAAAAAGAAACAGCGTGTCTCCAATCACAATAAATTTTATTTTTTAACAAACGCTACAAAATAAGGAGGTCTCGTGGAAAACATCACTATTAATCGTACTATGGTTTGGGACTATGCCAAAACGCATTGGTTCAAAATAAGCCTACTCATTCTGATATTGATTGCTTGCTTAAAAAAAGATTTGAGCCTCAGCTTTCGCATGAATACGGACAAGACAAAAGAACAACAAACAACGAACAAGGAATCACTCGACTCTAAAATCACGGCGGCGGCTGGTGAAAAACTTGAAACGACCCCCCTCAGTATTGTGGGCAATTTATTCAGTTCCGATAAAAAAAAGGAAGAATGGGGTAACATCAATGAAGAAACTAAAAGAGGTTTTTTGAAGCATTTTCATCAGGTCGCCATCGCTGAACGCAAAAAGTATGGTATCCCCGCAAGCATCATTCTTGCCAATGCCTTGCTGCAAAGTTATGCGGGAAAAAGAGACGTGACACTCAAAAACTTCAACCATTTCGCTCTGCCTTGCAGCTTCGATTGGAACGGTGAAGGCGAAAAAATGGACGGCAAATGCTATAGGAAATACGAAAACGCATGGGTGAGCTTCCGTGACCACAGTGTTTTTATCACCTCTGGAAAATTTGCCAAATTACGCAGTTATAACAATTATGACTACAAAGCGTGGGCAATTGGTTTAGAAAAACTCGGTTATCCTTCCGATTTTAATAATTTGGCGGATAAACTCATAGAAATTATTGAGAAATACGAATTGGAGCAATTAGATACTATGTGAGACTTTGGTTATTCGTTATTCGGTTATTGCGTCAATAACCAATAACTAATCAACCAATAACGGGATTACGGATTTGTTCTGGGAATTATAAATATGCTGTTTTTTTGATAGAAGGCTACCGAAAGGTTAGCCTTTTTTTATTTATCAAAATTCATTTTCTTTTAAAACAAAAAGAACTATTTTTGCGCAGTTTTAAAAGATGAATGTAAAAATATAGAGTCGTGATCGAAACGGGAAGGGCCAATTTTACCCAATCTTAATACGCATGACTCAATACTCAATACTAAAAAAATGGGAAGAGCATTTGAATATCGAAAAGCCAGAAAATTTGCCCGTTGGGGTGCCATGTCAAAAGTTTTTACCAAAATAGGTAAAGAAATTGCCCTATCTGTGAAAGGTGGTGGCATTGACCCTTCCAACAATCCTCGTTTGCGGGCGGCCATCCAGAACGCAAAAAAGGCTAATATGCCTAAAACCACCGTCGATTCTGCCATTAAAAAAGCCTCGTCAAAGGAAGCTGAAAACTACGCCGAGGTTGTTTACGAAGGCTACGGCCCTTTCGGCATCGCCATTTTGGTTGAAACCACTACCGATAACCCGACTCGCACGGTTGCTAACGTGCGCAGCCACTTCAACAAATGCGGTGGTGCAATGGGAACAAGCGGCTCGGTAGATTATATGTTTACCCGCAAAGGTATTTTCAGGGTCAAAAAAGAACATATTGCCAACGTCGAAGATTTAGAATTTGAACTCATTGATGCAGGTTTGGATGAAATCAAAGACGAAGGCGAGGAGTATGCCATCTATTGCAATTTCACGGATTTTGGGTCTATGCAAAAAGCGTTGGAAGAGCAAAATATCGAGATTGATGAATCTGCCTTAGAGCGTTTGCCCAACATGACGAAAGCACTCACCGAGGAGCAAGTAGATCAAGTCATCAAATTGATCGAAAGATTAGAAGATGATGACGATGTTGCCAATGTTTTTCACACAATGGATATGTCTGAATAATGCTCGACAAAAGTTTTCCACATTTTTTAGAATAAATATTTGGGAAACGGGAAAAAAAGACTAATTTTGCGCTCCGAAAAGGAAAAAATAATTTTATTAAAGAGATACATAAAAAAATAGTCATACAATGGCACATCATCTTTCATCAAAGAAAAGAATCCGTCAAGAGGCAACTCGTCGTTTGAGAAACCGCTTCGTGAAGAAAACAACTCGTACAGCTATCAAAACTTTACGTGAATTGGCTGACAAAGCAGAAGCTACTAAGTTTTTGCCAAAAGTCGTGAGCATGATTGATAAATTAGCTAAAACAGGTAATATTCACAAGAATAAAGCGGCTAACTTGAAAAGTGGTTTAATGAAAAACATCGCAGCAGCAGCTTAATTTTAAGTTGCAGGTTTTTTATTAGATTTTTCTATAAAATACTGAGGGGGTCGGCATTGCGCCGCATCCCCCTCAATATTTTAAGCTCTATCCAAATTTTTAAACTAAACGAATAAAATATACCAACACGAATAGAACGAACATAAAGACGAATAAGACCAATTTGGATATAACACTTTCAATCATTACATCTAAATTAGAGAAATTCGTTTTTATATTCGTTCTATTCGTGTTTGGATATTTTATTCGTTTAAATTCAAATTTCTTGTAGTCTTAATTTCTATATTAAATATTCAAAACCTTCAACTATCCAATCCTCAAACTATTTCAACTCCACTTTGTTTCTTATCTTTATGCCTTGAATTTGTATAAAAAATTGAGCTATAAATGTTAAAATGGAAACCCATTTTGGATTAGTACACATCGGGTAAGTAAGTCTCTATTTCCAAAATTCATCATTCATAGTTTATCACCTATCTGCCTACAAAGGTAGATTCATCATTTCAGAAATATAAATGAACAAGCAAATTAGCGGGTTTTCAAAACTAACGAAAGAGCAAAAAATACAGTGGATAGCTGATAATTTTCTTCAAAACAAAGAGGGAATCGAAACACTCAAACAGTTTTGGTTTCAAGACGAAGCATTCCAAAAGGTCTTTGATGGCTTTTCAGAAAATACTATTTCTAATTTTTCGATTCCCTATGGCATTGCCCCTAATTTCGTTATCAACGGAAAAACATACGCCGTGCCGATGGCAATTGAGGAAAGTTCGGTGGTGGCGGCGGCGGCAAGCGGCGCAAAATATTGGATGCAGCGAGGTGGTTTTCATACTGAAATATTAGATACCCAAAAGATTGGTCAAGTGCATTTTGCTTGGTCAGGCACCCCCTCAGTATTGAAAGCAGTTTTTAATGGTTTGAAAAAAACACTCATTGACGATACTAATTTTTTAACAGAAAATATGCGTCGTCGTGGTGGTGGCATCTTAGATATTGATTTAGAAGATTTTACGCATAGCGAAAAAAACTACTATCAACTAAAAGTAAGTTTTGAGACCTGCGATTCGATGGGTGCAAATTTCATCAATAGTGTCTTAGAAGAAATGGGGCGCATCTTAAAATTTTATCTTTCCGAAAAAACGGCTATCGAACCGCAAATCATCATGTGCATTCTTTCAAACTACACCCCGCAGTGTCTCGTGCGGGCGTGGGTGGAGTGTGATATAGCCGAGTTTCATGATAAAGATGCTGCCCTTTACGCTGAAAAATTTAGAAAAGCGGTACAAATTGCCCGCATTGACCCATATAGAGCTGTCACGCACAACAAAGGAATTTTCAATGGTATAGACGCTGTGGTGTTGGCAACTGCCAACGATTTTAGAGCCATTGAGGCATGTGGGCATGCTTTTGCGGCAAGTAGTGGCACATATCGAAGCCTTTCGCAGTGCATTATTGAAGGCAATCGCTTCCGTTTTTGGTTGGATATTCCTTTGGCAGTCGGCACGGTGGGCGGTTTGACGAAGCTCCATCCTTTGGCAAAATTAAGTTTGGAAATATTGGGAAATCCTTCTGCCCGAGAATTGATGTCTATTATTGCATCCGTTGGTTTGGCTCAAAATTTTGCGGCGGTACGGTCTTTGGTCACTACGGGGATTCAAAAAGGACACATGAAAATGCACCTTTCTAACATCATCAATCACTTTGGTTGCACGGACAGTGAAGCGCAAAAAATACATACACATTTTGAAGATAAAACGATTTCCTTTACGGGGGTGCGTGAGTATGTGGAGCGTATGAGAATTTAATGTTTTATTTAAATTGTTGATAATCAATATTTTATACTAAACTAACTCGTATTAGAGTTTCTATTATTATCCATTATTCACGAGTCTAATGCGCTGAATTAATGTGTCATTGCGAGGAGGAACGACGAAGCAATCTGTTAGTTTACTTCCAATTTCTTTCGCTAAACTTTCTATTTTGCTAATTTCATGGGCTATTTCTATTAATTTTTAGAAGGAAATCGCAAGTTAAATAACAGATTGCTTCGTCGTACCTCCTCGCAATGACACTTTTTTTGTGAAAACTTTTGGGTAGTGGGCATTCATAAAAACCTTAACGCAGGTTTTCTTTTTTAAAATGGAAAAACAAACATTCTACGCCCACGGAAAACTCCTTCTCACGGCTGAATATTTTATACTTGACGGAGCCGTTGGCTTGGCTTTGCCTACAAAGTTGGGTCAATCTTTAAGCATTGAATTACTTGAAAATCACTTCAATGGAACGAGAAATACTGAGGGGGGGTGGAAAAGTTTTGATGCGGATGGCTCTCTTTGGTTTGAAGCAACATTGGGCTTGAACGATTATGACATTAAAGAAACTAATGACGCAGCCACGGCTGAACGACTGACGGATATTCTTCGGGCAGCAAGGGCTTTGAAGAACTCAAACACACCTTACATACCCATGCACATTACGACTGAATTGACGTTCCCTCGTGCATGGGGCTTAGGTACGAGTTCTACTTTGATTTATAATTTAGCAACTCTTTTCAACATAAATCCCTTTGATTTACTCAATAAAACTTTTGGTGGTAGTGGTTACGACCTCGCATGTGCGGGGGCTACGAAACCTATTTTGTATAATCGAATTAATGATACACCGCATTGGCAAGAAGTGGATTTCAAACCGCCTTTTTCAGAGCAACTATATTTTATTTATTTGGGTAAAAAACAAAATTCAAGAGAGGGCATTTCTCGTTATAGAGAGAAGTCAAAGGGCTTACCCCCTCAGTATTTTGACGAAATCACAGCTTTAACCAATGCTTTTTTAACAGAAAGTGATTTTAAAAATTTTGAAAAATTAATCATTGAGCATGAAGAAAAAGTGGCGGATATTATTCAACTAAAACGAGTTAAGTCGTTGATTTTCAACGACTTCTGGGGTGAAATAAAATCATTGGGTGCTTGGGGTGGGGATTTCATTTTAGCCACTTCCGACCGAACCGAAGCGGAAACACGAACTTATTTTGAAGCGAAAGGGTTTAATACGTTTTTAACATACAAGGAATTAATCCTTTAAAACAAAAACGTTATGACAGAACAACAACGCACTAAAATTAGTAAACGACTAAGCTACATCCTACGCCACGCACCCGAAAGTGTGGGTTTGAAATTAGATGAAAATGGTTGGGCGAGTGTCCATGATTTGATGTCAAAATTTGGCAGCCCCCTCAGTATTGAGGCCCTAAAAGAGGTTGTAGAAACGAACGAGAAAAAACGATTTGCTTTCAACGACGATTCGACAAGAATAAGAGCCAGCCAAGGTCATTCCATTGAAGTTGATTTGGCATATCAACCCACCACGCCACCCGAATTTTTGTTCCACGGTACGGCTACTCGATTCTTAGATAGTATAAACAAAGAAGGGCTTTTGAAAGGTTCACGCCATCATGTTCATCTTTCTTTGGATGAAGTGACGGCTCGAAAAGTGGGTGCAAGGCACGGTTCTCCCGTTATTTTAACTTTGAAATCGAAAGAAATGTATGAGGCAGGATATGTGTTTTATGTATCCGAAAATGATGTTTGGTTGACTGAGCATGTGCCGACTCAATTTATCGTGCAGTAGCGAATTTATTCGCCGAAGTGTAAGACGGCGAATAAATTCGCCGCTACATTATACAAAAAGCCCAATAGATTATAAAAATCTATTGGGCTTAAATTATTGATAATCAATGCTTTATAAAAAATATTGATTTAAAGTTTAATAATTTTCTTAGTCAAACTCTTACCATCAACTGTCACTCTCAAAAGGTAAGCACCCGCTTGTAAAGTTTGAGTATTAAAAGAAACAGGATTTTTACCGCCCGAAATACTGAGGGGGTGGCTCAAAATATTTCTACCGACCAAATCAAAAATCTCTGCTTTTCCAGTTGTTGATTTTTCAGATTGAATTTCTACGGTCAATAAATCTTTGAACGGATTAGGTGCGATAACGACACTGTTGTTATCCAAAGTTTCTTTCACACCCACAGAACGAACGCCATTGCTAAACAAATTGCCCTTTTCTGCATTGCCAACAACAACAACGCCCGTATTTGGGTTTTGAACTGTTGAAGGAGTTGCATCAATTTTAGTGGCACCTAAGTTAATCGTTTTCAATTGTAAGGCGTTGGTAGTTGAACGATTCGTAAACATCAACTTATCGTCCTTCCGAGAATAGCTTGGAACACCAATAGTATTATTTTCAAAGATACCAACATCGGCATTACTAACATCTCCAGTTTGGATATTGGCTCCGACAACAAAATAGCCATCATAATTACCTGCCGTATTTTTAGTCAAATAATCAAAAGCAATAATGTAAGGCGAGTTTTTAGCAAATGTTGGATTACCAATGTCCGTATTTTCAGGAACACCACTAAAAAGTTTATCAATATTGCCCGTTCCGAAGTTTTTAATGGCATTTGACCATACATTCATGAAGCCAATATCATAATACTTCAAATTTGCGCCTTGACTTGGCGTTGATGTGAAAGCATCGTACATGATATTCTCGCCTGTGTTATCCCATTCGAGGGCATCAGAGAACTTAACATCATACGTTTTGGCTGTTCCGCTTGAAGTTGTTGGATTGTAAAGACGAAAAAAGGTTGTTTTACCCGTAATCAAAGACGAAACATAAATAAGAGAGTCACCTGCATTGGCGGCTATTTTGGTTCCATCTTTTGAAATGGCAATATTATTCCAACCTGCGTCGGGGTAAATAGTAGCGGCTGTTTTGGCTTGCAATGTCGTCCAATTGATGTCAATATAGTAGGTTGAATCATCTGCGCCTACAAAAACAATGCGTCTGCCATCATCCGTAATACTTGGGCGACTTTTAACACCCTTGCTGAAAAGAGCAACTTTTGATGTGCTACCTACTTGTTGCAGCATCAGTTTTGAAGGTGTTTCTTGTGACACATAAATCATCCAATCTTGACCTGGGTTAACTGGCACATCTTTTTGATAATCACTACCATTGGCGTTACCTCCACTACCAATGCCTACTGTATTGAAAGCATTTTGAGCTGCTGTCAATACTGCTGGTTCACTTGGGTAAAGGTCTTTACAAGATTGTTCAACAGCTGCCCTTAAATCTATAAATTTTGAAGAGGCCACGAGATAAATTTTCAAAGCACGATAGAAAACCCGTTCAGCTTTATCTTTTGTCATGCTTGAGGCAGTTGCAAAAAGATAATAAGCGTAATTTGTGATGCCACTGTTGATGTGAACACCGCCATTATCCTGCGTACCTTTATATTGTTCACTCACATTTTTTGGTTGCCATCCGTTTTTGCCTGACGTTGTGCCATTGTTTGGGTTTGATAAATCACGCAATGCTCCCGAAGGAAAATACGCCAATTTCACAACATCTTCACCCATTTTCCAATTTGCACGGTCAATCATAGCACCAAATATATCCGCAAAAGATTCATTCATTGCTCCTGACTCACCTTGGTATTTCAAGTTGGCGGTATTTTGTACCACGCCATGAGAAATTTCATGCCCTGCCACATCCAAAGCTGCGGGGAGTGCAGAGAAGGCTTGGTTGCCGTTACCATAATACATTGCCTCACCATTCCAGTAAGCGTTATCCATCTGCACACCATCTTCCGTAACATTTATGAAAGAATTGATGTTACCACCCTTATCATTAATTGAATTTCTACCAAAAGTATTTTTATAATAATCAAATACTTTTCCTGAATTATAGTGTGCTGATACTGCTTTTTTTTCTGCCCACGCATTATTCGTAGAAGTTATGTAATAAGCGGTAGTGCCTCCGTCTGCATTGTTGTTATCAAACGTTTGAATTACGCCCACGGGGTTGTTTGGAAAGGTAGATACAGTCGGCTTAAACATCGAGCGAGAGGCATCTATCAAATAATATTTTGTACCCACTTGATAGGTGTTAATTGTACGAGTTACGCTCAACAAATCTGTGGAGTTTGCAACCGCAACACCATCCATAAGCGGTGGCAAAAGTGGAATATTTATGTCTTCTTTTTTATCATAACTATTTGACAATGAAGGTTTTACTTCATGTTCAACGCCATTGTGATAGTGACCCATGAAATCACAAGAGCTTTCATATTTATCTAAAATTTGACCGTTTTTAGCATCCACAAAATATTCCCAACGGTGCAAAACGTTTTGATACATCGTCACGTGCCAAGCCAAATGTTCAGCATCTTTATTATCATTCACATGAAAAATAACCAATTCTGATTTTGATTGAACGCCGCCTACTTGCTTGAGTTGCGCCTCATTTAAGTCAGCAATAGGTTTCACTTTCACCAAATCTGACTTCACATTTTCTAAAGATGAAGCCGTAGAAATGGTTGGTTCTACGCTCAATACTGAGGGGGTCGGAAAATATGAACCGTTCAAAAGGTTCACTTTGCCACCACGCTCATGCAAGATGACTTCACTACCCCATACAGGTAAATCCTTGAATTTTTGAACCATGCGCACGTGAGTGTTGCCCATTTCGTCCGTTTCAGTTCTTTTTACTTCAAATTCCTCGACAGGTTTTTGAATAAACATCAAGGTTTTTGCCGCCTCCAAATATTGTTGACAACGAGCCGTTAGAGGCAAATCTCTTGAATTACCAACCACTGGGGCTTCTCCTGCAATCATAGTTGGGATGCCATCATTCTGTGTTAAAACCTTGAAATTTTTTGCCATTTTATCAGAAATAGCTGGCAATTGAGGCAAAGTTTTATACGTTCTTGTTGCTTGAAAAACGGGCTCAATTATAGGTGTATTCACTTCAATATTCAACTGGGTATTCATAATCCGTCCTGAATTTCTGGGTCTTGGCTTAGAATCTTGAGCGAAAATGATATTTGAAGTTGTTAGAATTATGAGTAAAAAGAATGATTTTTTATTCATTATTAATATTTTTTTGTGTAAAAAATTGAGTTACAACATGTTAAATTTTAAAAAAAATAGTTGGATAAAATAAAGAATAATTATTTTATAAGTAATTGATAATCAATTACTTATCGTCAGTTTTATCTTTTGGTAAATGACTCATCAAGGTTTGATAGAACGTTTTAACGCCTTCCAAAACGGGTAAATCATTGTCACCCCATACAATGCGGTTTTCAGGTTTGCCTACTTCTTTGACGGCGATGAAGTAGTAGCGGTTGCCGGGCTCACTGAATTTCATGGTGTTAAGTTTCATTTTTGTACAATCCTCAAAACAAGCCGTGGCTTTACTTTTGCCGATGCGAGAAAGCACATTATAAATAGTGTCTTTCAAACCTTTATTGACAATGCGACCATCATTGAGCAAATGGTATTCTTTTACTTCGCCCGTGAAGCCGCCGCCGTTGCCAAAAATGATTCGAGATTCAGGTATCTTATCCATTGGTATTGTATTTTTTCGACAACCGAATGTGAGTGAAAGTGATAGAATGATAAAAACAGAAAATAGCATCCGATTCAGTCGTAAAATACTGAGGGGGGTGCGCATGAGAATTTTCATAAGCCTAAGTAGCTAATTAAGGTGAAAAAATGATTTTAGTTTAGACGGTAAGAGGGCTGTAAAATAACAAATAATTTAATTCA
>JAYTMW010000634.1:0-7700 GCA_043728105.1 Saprospiraceae bacterium
GCTTTATTGTAATCCACGAGCGCATCAGTCCCTTTTTCAATTTTCAATTTTATGGAAGCCCTACTGTTGTAAAGCGTTGCGTCCGAAGGCATAACTGCCACAGCCTTATCCAAATCCACGAGCGCATCAGCGTGATTACCCCGTGCCTCATATAAGGCGGCTCGGCCCGTCAGAGCTGCCAACGTTGTTTTATCCAAATCTAAAGCCTTGTTAAAATCCGTTAAAGCAGCATCCGTTTCCGTCAATCTATACCTCGCCCAACCACGCATAGCATAGGCATCAGCACGTTCCAAATTTGTTAAAATAGTGGTAATATTATTAGAAAAAGTACGAAATTGAGTCGTATCAAGCTTACCATTGAGGGTTGCCGTTTCCAATTGAGCTAATGCGGCTTTTGCCGTTTCAAGGTCTTTCCGAGCTTGCTCTTTAATTTGGTCTTGATTTTTTTGATTACAAGACGCAATGATGAGCATCAAAGAAGCGACGAATGCAAGTTTTCTGAACATGGAATTTTTATATTATTTAGGTAGAGCAGAGAAAGTAAAATAGGCTCAAACCTACTTTTTAAAATAATTGATTTCGTATAAAAAGTTAATATAAGAGGTGAGCAAAAAGTGTTCCTAATGAAACACTTGAAGCAAAAAAATAAAAAGCAAAAAGATTTAACTTGTTGATAATCAATTATTTACAAAGCATAAAAATTATTATCAATTGCCAATTAAAAAAATGGCAGCGTGTTTATGCAAATCGGGAATTGTCGTTTTCTGCCATTCAGCAACGGTTTTTGTCACCAAATACTGAGGGGGTAGCGAAATGTCGGCCGCTATGCAAAATTTGGTTTGAGCACCCAATGATTTCAAAGCTGTATCTATCACTTGACGGTTTCTATAAGGTGCTTCAATAAAAATTTGCGTTTGGTTCAGTCGCTTCGAAAGGTCTTCTAAACGCTTTAACTCCTTGCCCAAATCTTCTCTCTTGGCTGAAAGATAACCTTGAAAAGCAAACGATTGTCCATTCATGCCCGAACCCATTAGAGCCAATAAAATGGAACTTGGCCCCACCAAAGGCATTACTTCAAACCCTTGTTTGTGCGCCCATGAAATGACTTTTGCGCCAGGGTCTGCCACGCCAGGACAGCCCGCATCCGACATTAATCCAATATTCCGACCGTCTTCTAAAAGCCGTTTAACTTCTTGATAATCAACGAGTTGCATATCAAGTTTCTCTTGATCCAGTTCAAAAATCGTCAAAATACTGAGGGGGTAAGGTGGATTCGTTTCTTTGATAAAATGCCGTGATACTTTGGCTCTTTCAACAATAAAAACGTTGAGCGAATGGATAATTTCTATCACATAAGAAGGAATAGTGTGTAACGCATTTTCGCCCAGTGGCGTGGGTATGAGATATATTTTTCCCTTCATAATGGTGTTATTTATTTTGTATGTATTGATTGAAAACATAAAAAAACTCGACTCAAAGTTCCACCTCTGAGTCGAGTTTTTTGCTATTCATCAACATTTATTTTTTCAAAAGCGATTTATAGCGTGTTTGATCATCTAAAAGTTTGATGGCTTCTGAAATTTCTTTATCATTTCGCAACCCTATTTTGATTTGACCTTTTTCAAAATAAAAACGAGCTACAACCTGACGCTCAATTTCATCTATTATTTCTTCTTTATGCTTTATCAAATCATTTTTTTTATCGGTTTTTATTTTAGATTCGATGGTTTTTAAGTCCGTATCAATCGCTTCTGAATATTTTTCCTTTGCCGCTTCTTCTTTCAATTTTTTCAAAAGTTTTTCACTTTCAGAATCATAAGAGAAATTCTTTTTGTTTAAAAACTCAACAAATTCATCAAACTGCGTGAAACGGAATTTTTCAGGCTCCTCTATTTTTTCATTTTTTAAACAAAATAAAGTCACGTAATCAAAAAGTAAAAATTTCTCTTTCAATGTTTTCATCAAACCAAAATCACCCGCTTTCGGAATCATCATGTCAGGTTTGATACCGCCACCGTCCAAAACAAGGCGACCTGCCCGTGTTTTAAACTGAGCCCGCATTGAGTCAGGCACTTCTACGGGCTTCCCTTTGTCATAACTCACGGCTTGAATGCAACGACCGCTTGGCACATAATACTTCGCTGTCGTTAATTTCAATTTTGAATTATATCCAATATCCCGCATGTTTTGAACCAAACCTTTTCCATAACTGCGTTGACCCACAACCACTGCCCTATCATAATCTTGCAATGTGCCTGACACAATTTCGGATGCCGAAGCCGTGCCTTTATCCACTAAAACAACAATTGGCATTTGCTCATCAATGGAAGGATTCAAGGTTTTAAAACTCTTATCCCAATCCACAACTTTACCTTTCGTAGTCACCACAAGTTCACTTTTGGGTATCCAAATATTACAAATATTGACCGCTTCATGCAAAAGTCCACCGCCATTGTCACGCAAATCGAAAATCAAGCCTTTCATGCCCGGGTTTTTCGCCTTCAAATCTCTGAATGCTTTGGCAACATTTTCGCCCGCATCCCTTGTGAAGGTTGTCAAAATTACATACCCAATTCTGTCATTTAACATGCCTGAATAAGGTACATTTTGCTCAGTCACTTCATCCCGAACTACTTTTATTTTCATATTTGTTTCACCACTCACTTGGGGGCGAGCAATTGTCAATTCAACATCCGTCCCAGCAGCGCCTTTTAGAATGTCACCAACCTCATCCTCCGAACGATTCACAGCAGATTTACCATCCACTGCCATTATTTTATCACCTACTTTTAATCCCGCTTTTTGGGCTGGTGAACCTTCATTTACGATGCTAATGAAGACAAATTCGTTCAATTTAGAAAAACCTGTACCAATGCCATTGTATTTTCCTTCGGTCAAAGCACGATATCCTTCGATGTCCGCCTCTGAATAATAGTTGGTGTAAGGGTCAAGCGAGTTGAGCATTGCATCCACGCCCGTCCGCATGAGCTTAGATGGGTCGAGGTCATCCACATAGTAGGTGTTCAACTCTCTATAAAGCATCGTAAATATCTCAATATTCTTAGAGATTTCAAAAAACTTTCCGTGATCTGTTTTGCGATTTGCCGCTACAAAAAGAACACCTAAACCAATGACTAACAACCATTTACGTGATGCGAGGATTTTCATATTTATTTTGTTTTAAATTTTAGATAATTTATGTCAAATTTAGTGTCAAATACTGAGGGGCCTCTTCGTCCTAAAAACCCATTAAAGAAAATCAAAAACTATTCCTTTTATTCTCGGCTCTTTGAATCTATTATAATTGTCACCGGCCCATCATTCAAGAGGGCTACTTTCATATCCGCTCCAAACTCTCCCGTAAGAACGTTTAAACGGGACAATTCGTTTAATTTTGAGACGAAATTTTCATACATCGGTATCGCAATATCAGGTCGAGCTGCTCTCAAAAACGAGGGGCGATTCCCTTTTTTCGTACTCGCATGAAGCGTAAACTGGCTCACCACGAGCATTTCCCCTTGAATATCCATCACGGAGCGATTCATCAAACCCGCTTCATCACTAAATATACGCATTTGCGCAATTTTAGATGCCAACCATTGAATATCTTCCGTAGTATCTTCATTTTCAATGCCCAATAAAATCAATAATCCTTCTTTAATTTCTGATTTCACAACGCCTTCTATCGTCACGGATGCTTCTTTAACTCTTTGTAAAACGACTCTCATAAAATAAATTGAAAATTAAAAATGTAGAATTAAGTAATGAATCAAGAATAATAATGTGGTCAAATAGGTGCAGCGCACCGTAATATTGGATGTTTCGGTGCGCTGCACCTTAAAACTCGATTAACTTTGATGCTACAAATATTATGGTGCTCTGCACCCTTTGAGACCAAATCATTATTTTTTCTCGTTACTGAGTTAAATATACACTCAAATCCCTTGTTTTTGAAAAAAATACTGAGAGGGGCTCTTCAAAACAACGTCAAATCCTTAGGTACTTCTTTATGCAAATCAGGCCCATTATTTTTCACGGAATTTAATTTTTCAGAAACCCTATACATGCTCAAAATGCCATTACTTTGTTTTTTGCAACGCTTCAAAATTTTAGTCAAGTCAGTCGTTTTGCCCAACCACATTTCAAAATCATCTTCCGACTGCAACACCACGGGCATTCGGTTGTGAATGGGTAACATTTCTTTGTTGGGTTCAGTTGTGATAATAGAAAAAGTACGCAACCCACGCCACTCATCCCACAAACCCGCCAAGACCATGAGCTCCTCATTTTTCATCAAAATTCGATAAGGCACTTTGCGCCCGCCCTCTGTTTTCCATTCATAAAAACTATCCATTAAAACCAAACATCGTTGGTGTTTTATGGCTTCTTTGAAAGACGGTTTTTCGCTCAAAGTTTCCATGCGGGCGTTTATGAGCGCAATGCCGCCTTGCGCATCTTTGGCCCAATGCGGAATCAAGCCCCACTGCATCGCATGTAGTTTTGGATGTTCTCGACTCGTTATCACGTAAGCCTTTTGCGTGGGCGCAACATTAAAATTGGCATCCAACAACTCAGGCATGACCAATTTCGGGAACTTTTTCTTAATTTTTTCTTTCTCTACAACAAAGGAAAAACGACCACACATAACGATTTGTTTTTAATTGAAACAAAAACATGGATACTGATAGTCAATGAGTTAACGCTCACCAACAGTTTTTCAAAACAAAAACGTGCAAATTGGATAAAACAATATAAAACACAACGTTTTGCTTACCCTTTCTAAGTTATTAACAAGTAAAAATAAACTAATTTGTAAACTCCTAATAATCAATGAGTTATAAAATTAAAAAACTACCATAAATTGTGTACAAACGCCTAACAAATAGGTAACTTATAAACATCCGTCAACACCGCCTTGAAAAAAGGATGAGTGATTGTGGGTAACTTGTGCTTTACCAAGAAATTCACAACCTGCGCTAACAGATTTACGACACTTTTTCGGAATGTGTACAAAAATACTGAGGGGGTATCCACAAAACCTAAAAAAATGTGGATAACGTCATAACTCATTGAGTGCCAATGTAAAGTTAAGGTTAAGCCAATGTTAACTTAATGTGAAGCAACGGGTAATGGTGTTGATGGAACATTCGTTTCTACGCTTATCCTCATATCCACACTCTTAATAGTGACAGTAAATTCTTTTAAAATTATAAAATAGTATTTATTATTAAAAGCTCAATACTGTTCACAACGAAATCACGTTTTTGTTTTTGTTTCAAATTTTGAATTCAATCCAAAACATTCAACTAACTTTGCTTTTGTCATTCAGGAAGAATCTCTTTTTTGCTTTCAATCTAAAAGGAAAAGAGATTCTTACCGAACGACTTATTAATTTTAAACAACTTTAATATTTATACATTGAGTAAGGTAACAGATTCCGTTTTAGATTTTTATAACAAAGCCGTTGGTAACAAAGAGGATGATATTTACTCTTTGAAAACCCGCTTGAAAATTTATCTCTTGATTATAGGTATGTTGATTTTGTCGGCATCGTCTATATATACTTATTCGTTGGTTGAAAAATTGAAAGCGCAGGAGATTGCGCAAATGGATGTTTACAGACAATCACAGGAGGTTATTACGCAAGAAAGTTTTGATTCATTGCCCGAAAATTATAAAGCACTGATTACTGATATTATTTCAAAAAATAATAATATTCCGATTATTTTTACGGACTCACGCTACACTATTGTTGACGTTAAAAATATTACTCGATTTCCTGATGGTATTCAAACGAGTAGCGATTCTGCCTCAATTAAAAGACAATTAGATGATTTGATTTCAAAAAATAAAACGCCCATAGTTGTTAAGGATGCTTACAACATGATTACGAATAAAATTTATTTTGATGACTCAAATACTTTAACGCTCCTCAAATACTATCCTTTTTTTCAATTTGCTCTAATCGCTTTTTTCATCGGCTTCGGTTATCTCATTTTCAGTTCCACTCGGCAGAGCGAGCAAAATCAAGTGTGGGTAGGCATGGCGAAAGAAACAGCGCACCAATTGGGTACGCCCATTGCTGCCATCATGGGTTGGATAGAGCACCTTAGAATGACGCACGAGGGCGACGAAATGACGCAAGAAATAGTTACAGAGTTGGATAATGATGTCAACCGTTTGTCGCTTGTGGCAGATAGGTTTTCTAAGATTGGCTCTGCGCCTGAGTTGGAGGATGTGAACATGTTTGAAGAAATTGAAAGTTGTAGAGACTATATGCAACGTCGAGCACCCCGCAAAGTCAAATTTGATTTTCCGATTTTGGAGACACCCCCTTCCCGAAGTGATCAGGATTTCGTACCTCAACAGTATTTGGGTGCAAAACTCAATAAACATTTGTTCGATTGGGTTGTAGAAAATCTTTTACGCAATGCTCTCGACGCAATGGAAGAAGGTGAAGGCACTATTACCTCTAAGATTTATGAAGAGCCCAATTGGGTTTGTGTGGACATCACGGACACGGGAAAGGGCATTCCTAAAGCTAATTTTAAAACTGTTTTTCAACCTGGTTTCACCACTAAAAAACGGGGTTGGGGTTTAGGGCTTTCTTTGGCAAAACGGATTATTGAGAATTATCACGGCGGAAAAATATTGGTAAAGGATTCAGAAATTGGAAAGTTTACAACGTTTACTATCAAGTTGCCGAAGGCAGAAAAGGTCATGGAGAAAGAAAAAAATGACTAAAATTGTTTTTTTGACTTAAAATACTGGGGGGATAAATAGGTCATTTTTTTTGGAACACATAGGCACATAGGAAACATAGTTTTCAGAGATAATCTTTATAACTCTTTGAAAATCAAATAATTACATATTGAACTATGTGTCTTATGTGCCTATGTGTTTTAAAAAAAGCCTTCAAATAGACAATGTTATTTTTTACACGTTACTACGATAAATCAAGTTATGAACATCGTTATCAACATATCCACAATGGTAGTGAATAGTGATTAATCACCAATTACCAATCACAATTATTTTTTCCACTCAAAAGTATTTATCAGTTGAAGCACATCCATTTTTAGAAAATCAATTGAAGGTTTTAGAGAATCAGGTTTTGATTCTGAATTAAAATACAAAGCACCACGCATAAAATGTTTTGTGCTATCTGTCAAATAAAACTGAAAAGGGCAAGCGGCTGGGCCTTCAATATTGAATAAAAAACCTGAAACTTTATTGGGTTTCTGAATCGGTAATTCATCAATAAAATCCGCTTTAACATTGTGCTTTCCTGCCAACTTAAAGGCATCACCCCTCAGTTTTTCAAGCGTGTTTACGCCATCTATTTTGTAATAACTACAATAAATCTCGGCATTCAAATTGGGTATTTTGATGTTAAACCAACAATCGGAAGGGGCTTTTTCATCAAAAAACATCTTATCTTGCTCAATTGTGGCATATTTTGGATAGTCAAAATCGAATGCGCAAAAACTTTTTCCAAACTTTTGATAACCTTTTTCGGGCAACATCACACGTGGGTAGCCACGAGGCTTGGGTGTGTAAACAACTTCATCGCAGCTTGCAACGATGCAACATAAAATGAGGAACAAGCCCAATAATTCTAATTTAATATTTCTTAAAAACATATTATCTGAATTTTAACTGCAAGTTTAAGGCAAAATACTGAGGGGTTAAATTTTTTA
>JAYTMW010000635.1:0-9934 GCA_043728105.1 Saprospiraceae bacterium
AAGTCGTTTGGATTTTGATTTTACCCAAAAAAGTATCAAAATACTGAGGGGCCTCTTTAAGTAATTTTTAGGTTAGGTTCTCACATTTAGAATTACTAATTTTGATTTCAAGATAAGAAAGAAAAATGGGATGATTTATTTTTTTAGATAAAATAATAATTTAACCAAACATTGTGTGCTTTTGTACAAAATAAAAAATGCGTCAAACTTTGCAG
Source organism: Saprospiraceae bacterium (assembly GCA_043728105.1). Classification (GTDB taxonomy): domain Bacteria; phylum Bacteroidota; class Bacteroidia; order Chitinophagales; family Saprospiraceae; genus JAAFJT01. Next base: position 216 of record JAYTMW010000635.1, read on the forward strand.
TTGACGCATTTTTTTATGATTGTAGAATTAGTAAATTAATGCTTATTTTTATTATAAATATCTATGACTTCAGATTTTGGTATGCCAATAGTTTCAGCAACCAAATCAGCATCAATACCTTTACTCAGCATCAAAAGAATACTCTTTTCTAACCGCATACGTTCTTTCTCTTTCGCTTGACGTTCTTGCTCTTTCGCTTGACGCTCTTGCTCTTTCGCTTGACGTTCTTGCTCTTTCGCTTGACGCTCTTGTGCTAATCGCAAACGCTCTTTCTCTTTCGCAATAGTCATTTTTGCGATTGTGGCTTCAGCTTTTTCCAACCTTTTTGCGGGGTTGAAGTAGTCCAAAATATCTTGCGTTGTTTCGTACTTTGTCATTTTTTCAATTTTATTTTCAAAGATAATCTGATTTTCTTTATTTGCAAAATTAACATGATTTTCAATAAAGGAAATAAGTAGATTTATCTTTTCTTTAGAAAATCCTTTTCTGAATAAATTTCTAACAATGGGTAAGTAAAGGTCTAATTTATTTTCGTCCGTAAGTTTTTGAGATTTAATGGAGTGATATACCGTTTTCATAATGATTGAAACGGGGCTATCGGGATGTAAATAGTCATTAGGTGATTGATTCATCACTTTATAACTGTGAAATGTTGTCCGATTGGCAGAACCCCACGTATTTACCTCATAATATTCGGGGGTAAAATTGGGATTGTCATCGGTTAAAATGGCTAACATAGCGGGGTTTACACCAAACAAATCCTCTATCCGATAACGCATTTGATGCAATCTTAACGTAAAAAATTCATCGAAATAGCCTTGAACTTCGATGTGTAATAAAACCCACAGCACACTTCCGTCTTTCAAGCACAGGCGAGCTAATACATCAGCTACCCGATTTTTTTGCTTTGATTTTAGATGAAGTTTATGAAGTTCTTTATCCAAAAATTCAACTTCTTTACTCCAGTCAATTTCATCATATTTATCGGGATAGAAAAATTGTATGAACTCAGGCATAAACATACGGAAAGAGGCTTTCCAAAGGTAATCTCGTCTCGCTATCATAGTTAGGTTTGTTTTCTCATAAGTCAATGCGTAAATATAGTTTATCTTTTTAAAGTAGTTTTATTTTCACCTTTTTTATTCATAATACTACTTCATTTTAAGGCATAAAAAAATGCCCAAAATTTTTTAAAACTTTGGGCATTTTTTTTAGATTAGTCAATCATTGTTGATCATCACGAGAAAGTTTATCCCCCCTCAGTATTCTGAACCTTTTTCGAGCTTCAACGGCTAACGAGCTGCCCGTAAATTCCGTGAATAATTTTTCGTACAATCCTTTTGCTTTTTCTTTATCTTTTAAAGGCCCTTCGTACAAGGCAGCCATTTCAAACAAAGCATTGTCCGCACGAATGTCCTCTTTATAATTGGCTACAATTTTTTCATAACATTCAACTGCCTTATCCAAAACCCGTAGCTTTTTATACATCTGGGCTTTCAAATAGAAAATATCGTCTTCCAAACTATGTTCAGGAAATTCTTTACGGATTGAATCCAATTTTACAAAAGCCTCGGCATATTTGTTTTGAAAAACCAATAATTCAGCTTGTGCATACGCTGCCATAGCCGTGGTCGTGGAGTCCATACCCGTATTTTCCATGATAAAAACATCCATATCAATCGCATCGTTTGAAATCAATTTTGAGGTCGAAGATTTCAACACGTTGAATTGCGCTTTGGCCCAATCAAAATCACCAAAATAATAAGAGAGTTTTGCATTTTTGAAGCGGGCATCGTGACCCATCACATCGTCTTTGAAGGCTTTGTCCACCTGCGAATAGAGTAGGGTAGCTTCCCAACGTTCTCCTTTTATCAAATAAAAATCACCTAATGCTAACTTGGCTTGTGCGTTGGTTTTGGAGTCCAACATCGGAAATTCTATCAAATTTTCAAGCAATTTTGTTGCTTTATCAAGGTCTTGAAGGTAAAAAGCCTCCAACTCAGCCAATTCCAACACGATGCTACCTGTGCGATTGTTGCGACCGACTTCATCCAAAAACGATTCGTATTCACGCTCAACCACGTGCAATTCATCTTTTGTGAACGAATAGCCTTCGGTTAATTTCTTTCTTTTGCACGATAAAAGATTGCGTTTTGCTTCAATAAAAAACGGACTTGATTTGCCTTTTTCTGTAATAATGTATTCATATCCGTCGATTGCAGCATCATAATCACGGTCATTGTCGGCAATTAAAGCCAAGTTAAAAACACGATTACCGTCTTCTTCATTCAATCTATCAACCGATTTGAGTTGGCGAAACGCATTTTTATAATCTTTTTTCTGCAAAAACAACCATGATAGCAACTCTGGAAAAATGGTCGCTTTGGGGTCGTCTTGTATGCGGGCGTAGAGTTGTGTTTGTAGTTCCATTTGCTCGCTATCAGATGTCGCATAACGCAAAAGCATCGCTTCCACGGACGGTAAATAGGCAGGATTTTCGTTGACTGCATTGAGATACATTTCCACCATTTTGGGCGTATCTTCTTTGCGGTGATAGAGTTCTGCCAAGTTGAACGCGAATAAATTTTTATTTTTGAGCAACGTACCACCACGCTCATAAGCCAGCAACGAGAGGTCGTAACGAGCCATACTGTTGAAGTTAGACGCTAAATTATCCACGATAAAACGGTCGGCGGGCAACTTTTCAATGGCTTTTTTATATTGCTCGGCGGCTTTTGCTTCCTGCCCTTGCTTATCGTAGAGCTTACCCGTGTGTACGTAGTGAATGACTTTGTTTGGCTCTTTTTTGATTTGCTTTTGCAAAACCTTTTCACACTCATCGAAACGACTCAAATCCATCAAGCAAGCAATGTATCGCTCGAAGTAAAAATCGCCCGCATTTTGTTGGTACATTTTTTCATAAATGGTAGCCGCTTTTTCCAACTCACCGTTCTGAAAATAGTAATCCGCCAACTTTGGGTCAACTTGGCCCCTCAGTATTAGCGGCATTGAAAGGAGTAAAATCGCTAATATATTCTTCATTCTTTATTTTAAATTTATAACCTATTGAAAATCAATGATTTATAGCGTTTTGTGATTTGGTTTTTGCGTGGTATTTAGACGCAAATAGTATGCTAAAATAACGTTTTTTTTCACTAAAAGTTGCTTGAAAGGTGGAATATGGTAATTGAACTCATTTCTGTTGGTTTTAATTTTTGAAGGCCCCTCAGTATTTACTGTAAGTATTTCTTTATAAAAATCAACAAATCTCTTTATCTTTGTAAAAAATAGTATTATGTTGAGTTTACTTGAGAGAATTTGTCAAATCCTAACTAATTTGAAAATTCCATACATGCTTTCTGGTAGTGTTGCTATGAACTTTTATGCAGACCCTCGCACTACACAAGATATAGATATTGTTGTAGAAATGTATGATTATGACGTACCAAGTTTCATTAAAATGCTTGATGATAAATTCTATTATTTTCAAGAAGGTATTTATGAAGAAATTAGGCGAAAAGGCATGTTCAATATCATTGATTTTGAAACAGGATATAAAGTGGATTTTATAACCATGAAGAAAGATCTATATGAACGGGTTAAGTTTCAAAATCGCCGTAAAACTGTTTATGACAATATAGAATTGTGGATAATCAGTCCAGAAGATCTAATTATTTCAAAATTACAATGGATTCAAACATTAGAAAGTGATAAACAAAAAAATGACATTGTTAATTTATTGGATAATGAACAATTAGACTTAGATTACATAAAAAATTGGTGTCGAACTTTAAAACTAAAAACGTATAAAATCATATAATTATGTTTCGTTCTCCTGATACACCAGAATCAATTAAACGCATTCAACAGCAAATTTGGATGTCAAAACCCATTGAAGAGCGCATTAGTTTGAGCTTACAAATGATAGATGATGCTCGTTCAATGCAGATTCATGGGCTTAAAATGCGTTATCCTCATTGGTCGGAGAAAGATATTCATGTTTTTAGGCTAAAAAGGTTGCACAAAAACTATCCTTCCTTGCATTGGTTAGAATCTATAATCAAGAATTTGGAAGAGCAGTCTTATGAACGATGAAATGATAAAGTATCCATAAAACAAAAATGCAGAGGCAGTTTTCACCACCTCTGCACCTTTTTACCTTTTCTAACAAGGAACGCCCCTTTTTATTGTTGAACAAAAGTTTGTGTTACAAAACCTTCGCCGACGGGGTTTTTGAATTTCCACTTCAAAGTAGAAGGATTAACCTCCACGATGTCGGCGGTAAAACGGAAAACCGAAGCTACATCAATGCGTTGTGCATCACCATTGTTGAATGCCCATCTGCCTGCTGCCGCTTTTTGGTCGCCAGAACATTTTGTACTGTTGTCGTTCAATAAAAAATTGCCATCAGCCATGAAAGTATAAGTATCATCTTTCTCGCAAGAGCCATAATCTTTCAAAGTATTCACTTGCTGTCCGTTCTCCAGCGTGAATTCTTCGGTTAACTTCCACTGTTTGCCAACGAGCATACTCATTGTGTTCAAAGTAGGTGAAGTAGAATATGACGCTTTCTCTTCTGTTTTGCAAGAGTTGAGCGTGATGATAGTAGCCATCAAAGCCAATGCTGAAAATAATTTTAGCGATTTCATTAGAATCTAATTTTATGGTTAAAAACTGTTTTACATAAGAAAAACATCATTTATGTATTATTTTTAATACAAAAACTACCTTTTCTTGGTAAACCATATTACCAAAAATGTGCCAATGCACGCCCCAATGGTGTTTGCCACGCCATCTAATATTTCAAACATTCTATCTGCGCAATAATTCTCTTGAATCCACTCTATTGCCCAACCAAAAGCTGAACAAAACGCCGCTACAAGTAATCCTAAGATAAAAAGATTACTGTCTTTTTTTGTCGTAAAACCATCTTTTCCTGCTATTTTTTGACTTTGAAACCACCCCCTCAGTATTAGAGCCGCCATGATGCCATAGAACAACATGTGGACTAATTTATCCACCGAAAAAAGGTCTGTCCATTGCGGTATTTGTGGAAAATCTTTTCCAGGCCATACGGATAGCGTGAAAACAAAAATGCCCCAACCGATAGCTGGGGCGTAAAATTTTATGTTTTTCATTATTATTCTTTTTTGATTTTAAGACATTAAAGTTTTATGATATTTCACGTCTGTTTTTTATCTTAAAATCCTAATGTCCTAAAATCTTAATATCTTTAATGCACTTTCGTTTTATATGTATCAGCATCCATCAAACCTGATAATTGTGCAGGGTCTGTGATTTTGATTTTCACTATCCAACCATCACCATAAGGGTCAGTGTTGACCAATTCTGGGCTATCGTCGCCATCGGATGTAATTTTAGAATTGACTTCTAAAACCTTACCCGACACGGGCATAAACAAATCGGAAGTTGTTTTCACGGCTTCGATTGTGCCAAAAATGTCACCCGCTTTCACGGTATCACCCACGGTTTCTACCTCTACATACACGATGTCACCCAATTCGCTTTGTGCAAAATCAGTGATGCCAATGTAAGCCTCATCGCCTTCGATGCGTATCCACTCGTGTTCTTCGGTGTATTTCAATTCTGATGGAAAATTCATAATTTAGTTTATCTTTTTTAGGTAATTAATACGATTTCTTAATGCGGGTCAAAAATAGTTTTTTCTAAAAAATATAATGGTATTTTTTAGAAAAAAGAAATAAAAAAAGGAGTAGCTACTTTTCGATATTTTGAAAAGTGGCTACCCCCTCAGTCATGCTTTCAGCTTGATGAAGCCAAAGGCATCATATTTTTTGATTTTTGAACTTTAAACGTTAGTTCCACCGATGTAACTTTTCTCTTTTATACGTGGTGAAATAATCATAAAGATTACGGCATTCGCAGCGCAAATACCTGTGAAGAGCCAAAAGAAACTTGCACCATGAAATTGAGCAAAGAATCCACCCGCTTTGATGTTGTTCTGAATGATAGAAACAACCACATTGCCTAACGTTACAGTCAATAAATAACTTGCCATAATAGTTGATTTCATAGAAGGCGGTGCTTGCGTGTAGGCATATTCCAAACATGTTATGGACACTAAAACTTCTCCCGCCGTAAGCACCACGAAAGCGGCAATTTGATAACCGATGTTTGGTGTTTGCCCTGCGTCAATCCAACCTTGAATGATAGAGATAACAACAAAAGACAATGCTGTAATGACAAAACCTGCCCCCAATTTGCGCAAAGGGGTCACTTTCACGCCCATTTTTTCAAGCATCGGGAAAACCACAAAGTTGAATAATGGTATAAAAGCCAAAATAAATCCAGCATTGACAAACGAAATTTGCTCGGCTTGCCACTGAATGCCTAAAAAGTTCAAATCCATTTTTTGCGCTTGCACGACCCATTCTGATTGACTTTGATCCCATAATGCCCAAAAGATTGGCACAAATGCAAAAACGGAAAATATCCGCCAAACTGATTTTATACCTTCGATGGTTTCTGCGCCGTATTCTTTTGCAGCATTGGCAAATCCGCCATTTGTTGCGGCGTATAAATTAATACCAACGAAATTTCCAGGCTTTGCAAACCATTGTTTCTTGAAAATCATTGCTACGGCTAAAATCATTAAACCCCATGCACCTAAAATTGGCCCCGTGCCGCCTTGAAAAGTCGGGCCAAAAATATCTTTACTAAATTTATCAAAAATCAAATAACTCGCTAACAAAGTACCGAATGCCGTTAATAAAATGACCAATTTATTATTATCTCCTTTGGGCGGCACTTTTACATATTTATTTCTGCCAGCGTAGAAAAACGCTGTGGCAATCATCATTGCGATAGCGGGAACGCCAAAAGCAATACTTGGGCCATAATGCGCTTTTAAGTATGGTATCATCAAAATAGAGAGTAATGAGCCAGCATTTATGGAGGCATAAAAGGCTGAAAAGGCTTTTGATATAAGGTGTTGGTTTGTTTCATCAAATTGATCACCTACGTTTGCCGATACACACGGCTTGATGCCACCAGCACCTAATGCTATCAACATCAACGCACTTGTGAAAACAACTTCGCTGTTTACGGATACGGCTAAGGTTATATTGCCTATGACATACACGATTGAAAGGTATAAAATTGTCTTGTATTTGCCCCAAAACCAATCAGAAACCATGCCGCCAAACATTGGCAGCAAGTAACTCATAGCCACAAAATCATGGGTTTTGGCATTGGCCGTAGCTTCGGCAGCTTGCATAACGGCAGGGTCGGTGCTGCCTGTCGGATTATAGAATTGAGCTACCATAAAAGTAGTCAAAATGGCTCTTAGACCATAATAATTGAATCGTTCTGCCGCTTCGTTGCCTACTATATACGGTATAGCCGAAGGCATTTTGTTTGATTTTTTAGGAGAAGAGCTTGACGCATCTGCTGTTTGAGACATCTTAAAACTTAGTTGGTTAGTGAAAAAATCTTTTTAACCCTTTTTATTGATGGCTTAAAAATAGATTTTTTTCTCGTCAAACAATAGAAAAGTATAAAAAATGCTCAAAATACTGAGGGGGTATAAATTAAGAAATCGTAAAGTATTCATTATCAATATTTTACAAATTAAAATTAATCAACGAATGTAGTCTCGTTCAATCAAATCTTCTTTGGTAGAAACAACGTAAGAGCAACGGTCGCTTATCAAATAGACTTTATCAGAAATGTCTAAAACATTTTCGTAAAGGTGGTCAGTGATTATGATGCCTTTTTTTTCTTTCTCTTTTTGAATAACCGCTTTCAATAAATCTATATGCAAAGGCATGATGTGGCTGAATGGTTCGTCTAAAATGGTGAATTGTGTTTGCGCTTCCAATACAATTAAAACTTCAAATAATCTTTTTTCGCCACCTGATAATTCTCCAAATTTCTTATGCTCAAATGCTTTCAAAAAATCATAGTTTTTATAGAAATAGTCGGGTTCGATGTCATACCATTTTAACAGATTTAGGACGGATATTTCCTTTGGATGACAATGTGTTTGAGGTAAATAATTGATGAAATTTTTCTTAGAAAAAGGCTTTTTTAAGTAGGTATCATTAAATTTTACGACCGAATACTGAGGGGCCATAAATCCCAACAATATTTTCAAAAGACACGACTTGCCGCACCCATTTCTACCCAAAAGACCAACCACTTCATGCTGATTTATGGCAATGGAAATATTGTCTAAAATGATGCGTTCATCAAAAGTTAGATAAACGCTATCAATGGTTATTTTATTCATAAGATATTGATAATCAAATAGTTATAATCAAAGTCATGAAAATTGTAAAATCAAAAATGAGTAACGAATAAATTAAGAATTGTTCTGAAACACCAACGTTCAGATACATATAAATTGTAGATTTTTTATACGTTATAGTTCTGTAAATCAGAATAGAAGAGGTAATTATTTTCATCCAAAAAAGCGGTGAAATGACTCCATAACCTTTGTTTAAAATCAAAATAAAACAAATAATTGTCAATGCTTGTGAGACAATGAGGAATGATTTTCCGTAGGTGAATAGGGCGTTAATTTTCTTCAACATATCCTTCTTTTTTACTTAACGCACAATGTTTATTTTCGTCCACTCGCTCTACATTTTTAGCCATAAAAAAAGGGTAATTTCTGATTTGAAAAATCAAAAATTACCCTTTTTTTTATGCTAAAAATTAAGCAAAACTTATTTTCTGCGACGTGTTTTGCCACCCATATCATTGCGGTCGTCAGAGCTACCAAACATATATGTCAAGCGTAAAACCAAAACCGTGGCATCACTTCTGAACCCGTAAGAGCCACTGATGTCGAGTGGTTTGTCGCTGATGTTGAATCTTACGCCCAGAATAGCCGCAGGATTACTGCCCGTTCCGCTAACACCCGAAGCACCAAATCCCCAAAATTGAAAACCTGCACCCGCATATACACCGATGCCGCTATCAGAATCTTTATTGGCAAAATAACCAAAATTACCGACTGCATAAATCGGTAAATCGTACAAAAAACTGCCGCCTGTTCTTGAATTGCCACTAAAACCGCCCGCAGGATTTGCCATGACTCCCACGCTTACATTTGAGCCTACGTTGGCCACATTTAGGCGTGCTTGATACGTAGCTGTGTAGCCACTCACACCGCCCGAATTCGCTGGGTCATCCTTCGGTTCAAATATGTGAAGACCTGCGCCAAAGCCGTGGTGATACTCTACCTGTGCATCCATTTTTACGAATGTCAATACTAAAAGCATGAATGTTACTGAAATTTTTCTCATAATAGTTAAAATTGATTTAGTTAAAAATTATATGTAAAGTGCTGTAAATAAACAAGTTAGGCTCGTCTGTGTGACAAGTGAAGGGGGAGATATGGATGTGTTTATGGAAAAAACAGGCAGTAAAAAAGACTATTGTTTTGGAAAAAGAGATTCATCATTAAATTTTATCGTTTTGGAAAAATGCTTTGATTACGTCTAAAACAAGAACCTTACCAAGTTTTAGTCTAATCGTTTTAAGTAACAAGTAAAAAATAACATGGTCGAATAGGTGCAGCGCACCAAAATATTTGTAGCATCAAGGTTAACCGAGGTTTTTAAGGTGCAGCGCACCGAAATATTTGTAGTCACACGTCAAATGTTACGGTGCGCTGCACCTTAAAAACCTCGGTTAACCTTTGATGCTACAAATATTTCGGTGCGCTGCAC
>JAYTMW010000636.1:0-9217 GCA_043728105.1 Saprospiraceae bacterium
AAAAAACGCTTAGAAACCAGACAAAAAGATTTGGAAGCTAAGAAAGTTGAGTTGAACAAAATTCTTGAAAAAACGGAAAAAGAAGAAGAAAAACTCCGCAAAAAGACCGACAAAGCCCGCAAAGGCATTGACGACCGTTTGTTGAAATCTTATGACCGTATCCGTACTTCTTATCGCAATGGTTTGGCAGTTGTTACGGTTATGCGTTCTTCTTGTGGCGGTTGTTTCAACCACGTGCCACCGCAAATTCAATTGGAAATCAGTTTGCACAAAAAAGTATTGGCGTGCGAACATTGCGGACGTATTTTGGTGGATGAAAGCATCATGGAAGTAGAAATTGACCACGAAGGATAATTACATCCTTTTGTTTGGGTGAATAATATAAAAAGACGTATTGTGGGTTATACCATGATGCGTTTTTTTTTTGACTCTAACTTCAACAGTATAATTTTATATAGTAAACCAATTAGGGTATATCAAAAATATAGAAAAATAAGACAGATTGCAGTTAAAACTATAATCTGTCTTTTTTTGGTCATAATTTCGTTTTTTTTGTAACTATTTGGTATTTAATCGTCAAAAAAGTACATAATTCGGGATAACTGTTTATTTTTGTAATTATTAAGAGGAAACTAACAATTGATTCGCACACAAAACAAACGCCAATGAAGTTTTTAATGTACACCGAAGGCTCTGATAATCGCTACGCCTTTCGCCTTCTTTCCGAAACAGGAACAACCCTTTTGCAAAGTTCAGAATTTCCAGACCGTGATGCCTGCGTGGCAACCATGCGTAATCTGATTCAAACTTTACCCAATGCAAATGCTTACAACATTGGCGCACAAGGGTCTTTCAGTGTCCGAAATACTGAGGGGGTCGTTTTAGCGAACAGTCCAGCTTATGCCAATCGAGGTGAAGCACAAGAAGCTGTTGATTTTCTTTCTGACGATGCTGCCGATGAGCGTCAATACGCTGTTGAATTGCGTACTACAACGACTCAAACTGTTGCAGGAAATGCTCCGCCTGTCTTGCCTTCGTTGAGTGCAATTGACTTTACGTCATTGTATGATTTTGGTGTGGCTTCACCAAGCACTATTGTTGGCTTGAATCCTTATCAAAAGGCCGAGGATAGTCTGCACTATTTCTGTTATTACGACAATGGTGAGGCATTGCTATATGGTCGTGGTTTCGATGCTGGTGTTCGTCGGGATAAGCGCATTCGTCAAGTGATTGCGGCTGCACCAAAGGAACAACGTTGGGAAATCGTACAAGAAGGCAATGAATATTATTTTATTCTGAAAGAGAAAAACGGTTTAGAGATTGCTCGCAGCCGTCGTTTTGGGTCAAGAGCCGATGCTCAAACCAAAATGTCACTTTTACAAGGCACTTTGCCAGGTTTAGCGGCGCAATATCCAGAACCTGAAAAGAAGGCAAAAAAGAACAATCACTACGATTTCACTTTGCGTTCAGCAACTGAGAAAGGTTTTGCAAGCCTCCGTGGGGAAGATAAAGGGTATTATTTCATTTTGAATAATGACTCTAATCAACCCGTTTTGTTTAGCCAAAACTATTCAGGTAGCGGGGCTCGCATGGGTGGTGTACGTTCCGTGGTAAAATCTTTGACCGACGAACAATATATTGAGAGACACGAAAAAGGTGGTAAACACTACTTCCTCGTGAAAGCAACTAACAAGCAAGAAATTGCGCACAGTGCTTTTTTTGATTCAAAAGAAGATATGGAGCGTTCAGTGCGTTGGTTAAGAAGCTCTTCGGGTGCGTGGGTTACACAATATGGTGTGGACATGACTCCGAAAGAAGCTAAAACTAAAACAGTTACGGAAACTGAAAACTTCACCTTAGATGTTGAGCGTCCAAAATCAGCAGCACCCATTGCGGCAGTAGCTTTGGCGGCAACGATTATTCCAGAGATAGAAGTACCAAAGGTAGAAACACCAAAGGTAGAAATACCGAAAGTAGAAGTACCGAAGGTAGAAGTACCAAAAGTAGAAGTACCGAAGGTAGATCCAGCCATTGCAGCAGCAGCTTTGGCAGCCGCAGCGGCAGCAGCATTACCAAAAGTGGAAGTGCCAAAGGTAGAAGTACCAAAGGTGGTTGTGGAAGTGCCAAAAGTAGAAGTACCAAAAGTGGTTGTGGAAGTGCCAAAGGTAGAAGTGCCAAAAGTAGCACCCGTTGCAGCGGCTAAAAGAGTCGTTGAAGCAGCCGCACCCATTGCGCCCGTTGTTGAGACAGGTGGCGGTTTCAAATTGTGGTGGTTGTTACCTTTGCTTTTGATACCTTTATTTTTTTTAGTGAAAGGATGCCCACAAGATGAAGTCGTCATTCCACCGCCTGCGCCACCTGTTGTTACAGTGCCAAAAGTAGAAACACCTGTTCCTGCGCCAGCACCTGCGGCAATACCTGCACCAGAACTTCCGCCAGTAGCGGCAGCCCCTGCCACAGCAAGTTGTGATTTGAATTGGATTTTGTTTGACTTTGATAAAGCTAATATTCTAAGCGAAGCCCGTAAAGAATTGGCTACAATGGCAAAAATCTTGATAGACAATCCTAACTACGTAGGTGTATTACATGCTCACACGGATGCAAAAGGCTCGGTAGCGTACAATGAAGATTTGTCTCAACGCCGTGCTAAAAATGCAAAAGCTGTTTTGGTAGAAATGGGTATTGATGCGGATCGTATCAAAACTTCTGCATCGGGAAAGGGTAATCCTTATGCTAAAAATACGGAAGATGATACGGGTCGTCGTTTCAATCGTCGTGTAGAGCTTTTCATTCAAGATAAAAGTGGAAAAGAAGTTTGTACTTCTATTGCACCAACTGTTTCAGATGCTTTGAAAGCAAAATAAGTATTGGATTTTATTTTATTTTAAAACAATACTTTTTCTATAAAAAACGTCCAAAGAGTGTAAATCTTTTTGGGCGTTTTTCTTTTTATAAAGATTAAATGTATAAAAAGTACGTTTTTCGTTCAAAATACTGAGGGGCCCCCTTCTCAAAATTTTCATTGATTACATCTTAAAAAATTTTTAACTTTTCTATAAATACCCTTCTATTGGTACTTCCAAAAACACGACTTATTTTTGTAGCGTCAATTGATAAAATCTATTTTTTAATAAAAATTATTTAATCGAATTATGAAGAAATTATTTGTTTTAGCTCTAATCACCATTGTTACATTTACAGCCCAAGCGCAAGTTGTAGGCACTTGGAAAACCATTGATGATGCCACAGGCGAGGCAAAGTCGCAAGTGCAGATTTATGAAGAAAATGGTAAATTATACGGAAAAGTCATTGCTTTTTTGAAAAAAGATTCGGATGTAAACCGTGTATGCAGCAAATGTTCAGATTCTCGAAAAGGACAAAAAATCATGAACATGATTATCATCCGTGATATGTTTTTGAAAGATGGTTACTATCAAGGTGGTAAAATTTTAGATCCCGAAAAAGGAAAAGAATACGGCTGCAAATTGTGGTTGAAACAAGGCACTACCAATATCTTAGAAGTAAGAGGTTTTATGGGCATTGCTGCATTGGGTCGCACGCAGACGTGGCAAAGAGTGCAGTAAGTGATGAGTAATAGGTAATAATTAATGGGTAATCTTAACGCCCCTTAGTAAACAGAGAAATTCCGTCGAACTGAAAGTTTGACGGAATTTTTTTATAATTTTGCACTCCTTTTAAACAAAACATTTCACATACTGAAAAATTACTCATTACCAATTACTCATTACCCATTCAAAGCTCTGCCAAAATGACATAAAAACTGGCATGGCAAGTTATTTGAACAACTATGAATAGATGATAAATAAATGGTTTAAAAAAAGAAATATGGAAAATAAAGACGTATTGCAAGATGAAACCTTGTTGCAAGACGAAGTGGCGGAACAAACCGAAAATGAAGTCACAACGGAACATTCTAAGGAAATTGAAGACCTCAAAGCACAAGTGAGCGAGTTGAAAAACAAAATGCTCTATCAACAAGCTGAGTTCGACAATTTCCGCAAGCGTACCACTAAGGAAAAAACGGATATTATCCTAACAGCTTCACGTGACACAATGACAGCCCTTTTGCCCGTTCTGGACGATTTTGGCAGAGCCTCAAAAAACGAGCAATTTACTGAGGGGGTCAATCTTGTGTGGGCAAAATTGCAAAACGTTGTCAAAAGCAAAGGTTTGACTGAAATGGTTACACCCGCAGGCACCGATTTTAATGCCGACGAACACGAAGCCATCACTGAAATCCCTGCGGGCGATGATTTGGTGGGCAAAGTAGTGGATACCGTTGAAAGTGGTTATTTATTAAATGAAAAAATCATACGCCACGCAAAAGTGGTAGTAGGCAAATAGATGTTTTAATGATGAATTATGAATGATAAATGATGAATGAATTCTCTCAATTTATCATTCATAATTTATCATTAAAACATCTCATATCTAATAAAAGAGATGGCAAAAAGAGATTATTACGAAATACTCGGCGTTCCGAAATCGGCTGATGAAAACACGATGAAGCAAGCCTACCGCAAATTGGCCATGCAATATCATCCCGACCGTAACCCTGGCGATAAGGCGGCAGAAGATAAATTTAAGGAAGCGGCTGAGGCTTACGACGTGTTGAACAATCCTGACAAAAGAGCTCGTTACGACCGTATGGGTCATGCGGGCGTGGATGGCAGCATGGGCGGCGGCGGTCGTGGCGGTGGTGGGTTTTCAAGCGCAGAAGATATTTTTAGTGCTTTTGGTGATATTTTTGGCGACAATCAAGGCAGTGGTTTTGAATCTTTCTTTGGTCAACGCCAAGGTGGGCAACGAGCGCAAGGGCAACGAGGTACAAATCTACGCATCAAAGTACGTTTGACTTTGGAAGAAATTGCCATTGGAGCGAATAAGAAAATTAAAGTAAAAAAACAAACGTCATGCAATAATTGCAACGGTTCGGGTGCTCGTGATTCTAACTCGATTGCTACTTGTAACACCTGCAAAGGTTCGGGCTATGTGCGTCAAATTCGCAACACTTTCATTGGTCAGATGGCTACCACATCGGCTTGTCCTACTTGTAAAGGTTCGGGCAAAACGATAAGCGCACCTTGTGGCGTGTGTCGTGGTGAAGGCACAATGTATGGCGAAGAGACAATTGACATCCAAATCCCCGCGGGTGTGGGCGATGGTATGCAATTGCAAATGAGTGGCAAAGGTAATTCGGGTGCAAAAGGCGGTGCAACGGGCGATTTGCTTATCAGTATCGAAGAAGCACCGCACGAACATTTCCAGAGAGACGGCATGAATATTCACCACGAAATGTTCATCAATTTTGCGGATGCGTCGTTAGGCACATCGGCTGAAATCCCTACTTTGGATGGTCGTGTGCGCATCAAAATACCCGCAGGAACGCAAAGCGGAAAGGTTTTGCGCTTAGAAGGCAAAGGGCTTCCTTCCGTTCAAAGCTATGGCAAAGGCGACCAATTGGTTCACGTAAATATTTGGACACCTAAGAAATTAACGGACGAGGAGCGTAGTTTGCTTGAAAAATTGCAAAAAATGCACAATTTTCAACCAAATCCCGATAAAGACGATAAAGGCTTTTTCGAGAAATTGAAGGATATGTTTAAGTGATTTTTTGGGTTTGGCAAGTAAAAAAAAAGACAACAAGCTGTTTACAGTTTGTTGTCTTTTTTTTTGAATGGGAGAGTTTTTTCTATTTCGACTAATATTTTTTATTTTTATTTTTAATTATAAACTATTGAAAATCAATTAATTACGATTTTCATAGCAATAGAAAGAATAATAAAATTAAACTTAGTTTGTTTTTTAAACTAAGTATATGTATCTTTGTATTGTTAAAATATTTTATTAATTAAATTAAAAAGATATGAACGTATTAGCTATTAATTTCCTGCCTCTAAAGGTTCAGAATTTCCAATTCAAAATTTATCGAAAACAAAGAATTAATAACGAAAAAAGAATTGAAAATAGAATGCTATCTTTTCGGCTTCCTATCTCTTTAACAGAACCTAAAACTGAAGAAAATTATTGGGTATGTTTTGAAGAGGAGGAAGGGTTTGAGGAGTTTACTTGTCAAGAAACGACGAATCCTTTTTTATGTGTAAATTATTTATTACATGAATTATATAGTCAATGCCAAGATAAAATTAACGAGGGTAACGATTTTACTATTCAGTATGGGGTATATAAAAAAGTAAAATTCGTAATTGATAACCATGCAGAAGGAAACGAAATAGTGTGGTTAACTCCATACTTTCTTGAAAGCAAAAAACAGTTTGGGTTTTTAATAGACTTTAAGTTTGAAAAAAAGAAAGAACAAATTTTTAATAGACAAGTACAACTTTTAAGTTTGAGTCTCAATAATCAATATAGACCTAATTCCAGTTTATACTTTGAAAAATTTGCTAAACTCAAAATATTTTTAAAAAAATATTATAGCTTAATATTTAAAGAAAGCAATTTAGATTTCACTGGATTTGTACAGTTCTCATACAATCACTTAAAATCTAAAGAATATTTATTTCATAATAATATCGCTTCAAGTACACCAACGAATGGCTTAAATTCTTTAGGTCCAAATAAAAGTGTTTCTGAAAATGTTATTTTTTATTTTTTTAGAAAAGAATCAGAAAAAGAAAAAGCGTTTAAATTCTATAATGCTTTAATTGGTCAAGAATTCAAAGATGACAAATTTTATAAAGGTTTTTCACAGACTTACGGTGTAACTCTTGATAACACAAATATAAAAGGAATCGACTCTGATAAATATACAAGTCCAAAAGCATTAGGTGAATTGGCTGATCATTTATCTCAAAAACATGAAAATGAAAGGATAATAATATTAGCATTTTCACAGAAAAAAGAATTGGTTGGTAATGAGAAAAAGAAATACCTAAATGTAAAATACGCTTTTGCTCAAAAAGAAATCCCTGTTCAATTTATTTTATATTCTACAGTCACAAATCCTGTAAGTTTAAGATCTGCTATCTCAAACTTAGCTTTAGCAATATTTTCAAAATTAGGCGGAATTCCATGGAAAGTCAAACCTGAAAATGAGGACTGTCTTGTTATTGGAATTGGACAAGCATATCATAGAAAAATCAATAGTATAACTAATCTTGTTGATACGAAAAAGTATATAGCATATTCTGTACTGTTAGATACAAGCGGGATTTATAAAAGACTTGAAGTTCTAAGTATGGCTGAAAATTTTAATTCATACTTAGAAAAATTAAGAGAACAATTAGTAAAGGTTTTATCTGAAGTAACTGATAAGTATAAAAAAATAGCAATTCATGTGCCTTTTAAAATTAAAAGAAAAGAGTTAGATTTAATTACAAAGGCTGTGAATGAGATTAATTCTGAAATTGAAATTGTTGTAATCAAAATTAATATAGACAATGATTTTTGGGGTTATGATCAAGCTAAAAGTCATTTAACACCTAACAAGGATATTTACTTGTCACTTTCAGATAAGAAATATCTTCTTTGGCTTGACGGTTTAGGAAAATATGACAATGAGCCTAAGAAAAGATACTCTGGCCCAATTCTTATTGATTTCCTGTATTCAAATAAAGAAATAAATAATATAAATAAGCCAAGTTACATTCAAGATATATTAAATTTATCGGGAGCAAATTGGCGTGGATTAAATGCCAAAGCTACTCCAGTTTCTGTATATTACTGTAAGCTTGTTTCAGACTATATCAAGGATTTTAAAGAAACCTTAGACGTAGATGAATTACATAATAAATTTAAAAATCCTTGGTTTCTTTAAATTATGTCAAATTAAAAATCGCAATAATGAGAAGTGCATTAAAAAATACAAATGGAAGTGTTATGGTACTCTTGGGTGCAGGAGCAAGCGTAGATGCAGGAGTTTTAGATACACGGGGAATGATTATTAAGTTGAATAAGCTTTTTAAAGAAGAAGATGCAAAATTAGCTGAATTTGCATTGTTGTATGAATCACTCAAAAAATTATTTGGTGAAAAATCAATTAAGGACGGTAAAGAAGTTTATCAAGATTTGAATATTGAACAGTTAGTTGCTATACTTGAAGATTTAGTCTCTCTTTTAGATAGAAAGCATAGTTTGTCACCTTTATTGGAACCAATTATTACTATTTTTCAAAGTATGCACGGTTTCGCTGAAATCAAAAATTTTAAAACTGAAATTGAAAATCAGTTAATAAAATGGATTGCTCCAGATACTTTTAAATTAGAATATATTAAACCATTGTTAGGTTTTGTAAATGAGAATCCTGGTGCAGGTTTAAAAGTGTTCACCTTGAATTATGATAAATGTATTGAAACTGCGTTTAAAGATTTTGGTGAAGAATTTAACGTTTCACTTGAAAGAGGTTTTGGAAAAGAGAAACAAGGAGATTTTTGGAAAGGAAAGAATTTTGAAGATAAAGAAGAAAGCAAAGATGGTAACAATAAGTATTTGTTTTTATACAAATTGCATGGCTCTATTGATTGGGATAGAAATATAAAACAAGAATTAATTTGCGCTAATACTCTCTCTGTTAATGAATGTATTTTTGGGAGTAACCTAAAAGTTAGAACTTATGATCCATTTCTCTATTTTACATATCAATTTAGAACGTGTACTCTTAATACTAAAGTTATTATTGTCTGTGGATATAATTTTAGTGATAAGCATATAAATGATATACTACATCAGGCGCTAGTTAACGACCCGAAAAAGAAAATTCTTATTTGCAAATACTTCGATTTTGAAACCAATGACAGCCTTACAAATGAAGAAATATTAGAGAAAGAATTGGAAGCTAAAGAGTTCTTTAGACAGAAATTAGAGTTAGAAACAACTCAACAAATAGAAATCATAATGGGACGTGCTGACCATTTCTTTAATGAGGCTTTTAATATGAATTATTTAGAGACTCTTTTACCAGAAGAAGAGGATGAAGAAGATTTTTACAAATTAACTTCAGATTCAGATACAATTGTATTTGAATCACATGAAGATGAAATGTCTAAAATAGGGGAATTGAGCCAAGAGTAATTGTTTTCGTCTTATGATTAATCATTAAAAAGCCATTTCGTTTAACTCAAAATGGCTTTTTTAATGCCCTTATCAAAGTGCTTTACTTTTTTCATTTCACCCTAAAAAAAACAGGCGTACCACTCAACCGAATACCCTTACCCGCAATCACCAATTCCTTATTGGT